>JAESRM010000239.1 GCA_016764635.1 Planctomycetota bacterium | reverse complement strand
GGTACTTCCGGACAATTTCTCCGAATCGACCGCCATGTAGCGTGGAGCCGAATTCCGTGCGCGGGCCATGTGCGGGAGATTTGGAGAAACTATACGGATGTACGGAGCCACGAATTCTCCCTCCACCTACGCAAGAACGGGCACTCCCGGCTGCGCCGGGGGTGGCCGTTCTTGCAGGTGGATGGATAATCCGCGGCACCTTTCATCCTCCACGCGCAGGGTCCGTGCCGCAAACCACCAAGGCTGCCGGGGGGAAAGAACCAAACAACGGACCGTCCCATTTATCTGGACCGTCGACGGCATCGTGGTCATCTAGTATTTGCGCACCAAACGAAGAGAGCAAGGCTAGTGTCACGGGGTGAGCGGCGCATCGTGCTGGCTCGTGTAGAACGCCAGTACCTCGGGCCGGCCTTGCACCAGGTCGCGCGCCGCCATATACAGGTCCAAATCCAGTTCAGGATCCGCAAGGCCTTCCGTATTGACCCCCGCCTGACGCAACCCCGAGAGGTCGCCCATGCCGCGCTTGCGCATGTCTTCCTCTGCCAAAAAGAAACCGTCGCGGCTGCCTTCTAGAAGTTCAAAACGCTCCGAGGCGCTCTTGTCGCCTAGCAGTACGCAGTAGGAGTCCGCGCTGCCGCGGCCCACCCGGCCGCGCAGTTGGTGCAGCTGGGCCAAACCCAAACGTTGGGCTTCTTCGATGACCATCACGGTGGCCGCCGAAACATCGACGCCGACCTCGACCACGGTCGTCGCCACGAGCAAGCCCACGTCGCCCTTGCGGAAACGGTCCAGGCGCCAGGCGCGTTCCTCTGCGGGTAACTTGCCGTGCACCAACTCCACGCCAAAACCGCTCAAGGACTTGTCCGCGCACAGCTCTTCGAAGCGCTCGACCGCGCCTTGCTTGCTTTCATCCCCGCTACCACCGATGCGCGGACAAACCCAGAAGACCTGTTCGCCTTCTTTCAAACGCTTTGCGATGAAAGGCCGTACCTTGCGAATCTTAGGCCCACGCACCCAATGGGTCACGATCGAGCCGCGCCCCGGGGGCGCTTCCTTGAGCGTACTGACCTCTAAATCGCCGTAGAGCGTGAGGGCTAAGGTGCGCGGAATCGGCGTGGCCGTGAGCAGTAGAAGGTGAGCATCCTGTCCCTTGTCCGCCAGGGAAGCGCGCTGCCCCACGCCAAAGCGATGCTGCTCGTCGATGATCACCAGGTCCAAACGTTGGAAGCCCACGTCCTTCGAAAAGAGCGCATGGGTACCGAACACAACCTGCAGTTCGCCTTGCTTAAGTCGCTGCACCAGGTACTTGCGGTCGGCCGCGCCCAGGGACCCTGTCAATATCTCCGCTTGAATGCCGACCTTGTGCAGCATCTCCCGCGCCCCATAGAAGTGCTGCTCCACGAGCAGCTCGGTGGGCGCCATGAAAGCCACCTGCCCGCCCGCTTCCACCACCGCCATCGCCGCGTACAGCGCTAGCGCCGTTTTGCCACTGCCCACATCCCCTTGCACCAACCGCCGCATGGGAATGCGCCGGGCCAGGTCGCGCAGGATGTCCCCGATCACCTGCTTCTGACCGCCCGTGAATTCAAAAGGAAAGCGCGTGGCAATTTCCTTGTAGACCGACTTGGGCAGGCGCRCSTCCCGCGCACCGCTGGCYCGACCCGTGCGACGCTKCT
Organism: Planctomycetota bacterium; assembly: GCA_016764635.1. Taxonomy (GTDB): domain Bacteria; phylum Planctomycetota; class UBA1135; order UBA1135; genus NORP259. Next base: position 10,686 of record JAESRM010000239.1, on the reverse strand, counting down.
GCAGGYTGGCCTGGATGCGCAGCAAAGGCTCCAACGCCAAGCGCCTTCGCCCCGCTTCATAGGAGGCCAAACCATTCGGTATGTGCACGCCGCGCACGGCCTGGGCCAGATCCGGAAGGTCRTATTSCGCCAGCGCAGMGGCSGGCAARGGGTCCTGCAATTCCGCGCCRCACARCTCSACGGCCTGTCGAATCAACGAKCCCATGTACGTGCCRGAAAAACCCGYGGGCGCKGCGTACATCGGTTCKACCGTACCCGCKRCSGGCAASGGTTTCTCCCCATGCCCGATCTGCGGCGAGGTCAAAGCCGGGCCCTTGGCCTCCACSCGAAGCCCRTAAAACTCAACCTGCTCGTCCTTCTGCACCACATCCACCATCCACGGYTGATTGAACCACATGCCGACCARGGTCGCGCCATCGGGCCCYTCCAGGGTGATGCGCACMAGRCTGCGCTTGCCACCAAACCGTGTGCGTTGAAACCCTTTGACGATGCCCGCCACACGCACGGTTTCGCCTTCCCGACCGATGGCCTCCTGCACGGAGATCGGGTCCGGCCACTCAACGACCCCAACTGGGCGCACCAACAACAAGTCACGCAAGGTGCACAATCCCGCCTGGGCCAGCTTGTCCCCCTTGGCCTTGCCGATGCCCGGCAGGGAAGTCAGCGGGGACTCGGTCCGGTTGTCGTTGCCTTGGGCCATGTGAGGGTTGCGTGAATGGGGCGGTGATCGCTGCGCACATCGGGGCCCACACCGCGGGTCTTGACACCCAGGCCGCGCACCAGGATGTGGTCGAGTGGCAACAGGGGACACTCTAACCAATCGGGATATGAGTCGGGGTAGTGAGGGCGCCAAGAGGGAAGGTAACCAAAACCCTGGCGGCTGTCCCGCAGCCCCACACGGCGTTTGAGCGACTGAAACAGGGGGCTGCCTTCGGTAGCGTTCAGATCGCCGAAGACCACCAAAGCCTGCGCCTCACCTTTAGACCCCGGCGCGGTCAGTTCGGTTGCCAACTGATCGAAATAAACTTGCCGCACGCCACCGCGCCAGGTCTGGCTGGGACGCGGAGGGTGTACGAGGCACAAGCGCACGGGCCGGCCCTCAAACATCACCGTGGCCTGCAACCGCATGGGCCGCTCGCTCTCCTCCCCATTGCCGCCCGCGCCATAGGTCACCTTCACATCGCTCATGGGCCACTTTGAGAGCAGTCCCATGCCGTAATAAGGATGGGGTTCGACCACTTGATACGGGTAGTCATCCTTCCATGATTCCAACAGGCGAGGCCAACGCAACTTGGACCGCGGGGAGTCCTTCATCTCCAGAAAGCCCACCACGTGCAGGTCCTCTGCGCCCATCCAAGCTCCCACGGGATCGGGGTGCCCGATACCAAACAAGAGATTCACCGAACCGATGCGCAATTCGGCAGCGGCTTCGTCTACTTCGTCCCCGCCCCCGATCAAAGCCAGGGCCGGAGTCAATCCGAACAGGCCCATGGCGCACAGGAGAGCCCCGACCAGCAACCCCTTCGGCAAAATGCGCTTGCCCACAAACCAAAGGCAACCCACGCCCACAAGTACGATGGATACGTAGCTGCGCAAGTTCGACAGCTGCTCAAACTGCGGCCAAGCGGAGGCCGCCAACGCCCCTACAAAAACGGCCACCGCCAACAGGGACAGCACGCTCAACAGCACAAACACCAAACGATGCAGCCAGCGACGCTTCAAGAGGCTTCCTTGCCGATCCGTCGCTCCAAGGGCATCAGCATGGCGTAGGTCAAAATGGCTGCCATCATGTAGCAACCCATGGTCGTGTACATCAGCAGGGAATAATCATCCCCGCTTTGCTCCAAAACACGGCCGCCGATGCGCGGCCCAATGACCCAGCCCAGTCCCCACAATGTGGCATTGATGCCGGTCTGCACCTCGCGTACTTCGGGCGGGGTGACGTTCATCATCAGGTTCTTGTGGATCGGGTGCGTGCTGTTCATCAACGCGCCGCGCATCAGGAATGCGGCCGCCGCCAGGGGCAGATTCATGGTCAGCGCCAGCAGCAGGAAGAAGGGCAAAGACGACAACTCAATGGCCACGATCGAGCGCACGTATCCCAGCTTCCCCAGGATCCAAGGCGAGGCCAGCAGGCCGAAGGTCGCCAACACCTGTCCACCCGCAAAAAGTTGCCCCCAAGCGTTCGGTTCAAATGCGAAGCGGTCTTTGAAGTAGAGCGGTAGGAACGGGATGCAAAAACCCGAGCCCGCTGCGATGAACAACTGCGGCAGGGCGAAGCGCGCGATGAGCCGCCGATGTTTGTAGGCGACAGCCCACATGGGTTGCTTCTCGGGCAGTTCTTCGCGCCGATCCGAAATGGTTCTGTAGACGAGGGCCGCGAGAATACTCATCAAACCCGCTCCCATGATCGCGTAGCCTGTGGCATCGGCCTCCGCCTTAGAAACGAGTTCGGCGGCCGCGTGGGGCTCCAACCATCGCATCATGAGCCGGCTGACCAACACTCCGGCCAGCAAAGCCCCCACCACCGACGCGGTGGTTCGAATGGCCTCCGCCAAGCCAAAAATCGATGCGCGCTCCTTAGGCCCCGTATGGCGAAACAGGAACGGCGCGATCACCACGTAGTGCACAGCSAGGCACATGCCCGCAAACATGTTGAGCACCTTCAAGCCCTCAAACGACTTCACGAATGGCATGGCAAAGTAAGCCGAGCCGCCGAGGCAAGCAGCCACCATGAAAGTTCGCCGTACAGAACGGCGCGCCAACCAAAGCGCCGCAGGCAATGCGATCAAGGTCTTGCCCAACGCATCGCTGGCCAGAATGTCTCCAACCTGCCCCTTTGAAAAACCGCGCGCATCCAAGTAGCGCGCCAAAAGAGACCAGGTGACCGCTTGGGCAAAGCCCATCAAGATGGCACCGGTCAAGTAGCGCCGGGCGGGGATGCTGGCCAGACGCCAATGGTCCCGGTAGTTACGGAGGAGAGTGGCCATGCTGAGTGAGCAAAGCATACATGGCCGCCGCAAACGACCCGCTCCAAACAGCCAATTTCAGGCCCACGGATCGTGTTTGGTTGCTTTTCTGGATCGAGCCGACCCTACCTGGGCGATCAGCCGGCTTGACGCTCGTCGAACGCTCGCGCGCTTTCGAGCAAGAGCTGCATCACATTGACCTGGGCGCGCTGGGCACTGATCTCAGGCAGTCCAGGGACAAAGCGGAAGTTGGCCTGCTTGCGGTTCTCGAAGATCCGGTCGAACAGGTTTTGAATCTGATGATTGAGGGCCTTCTGGAGCTGCTCCGGACTGACCAAACCACCGGTCAGCAGGGTCTCGCCAAGCATTTGCGGACTGTCCTGATGGCAGAAGAGCAARGAGTCCATGCGCTCCCGGGTCAATGCGCCATCGGCCACGAGCAATTCACCCAACCGCAATTCCCGGGGGGCGTTCTCGCTGTAGGCGTGTACGAGCTGGCCCACCTCAAAGTGCAGCTTCGCGGTTTCCTGGGGCATGCRCAATGTCAGCACGCCGGTCATTCCTTGGCCGCGAATCATGCCGATCAAATCAGGCATTTCCACCACGGCACCATGGCCCTGAAGTACATCCTCATCCGCCGAACTCGGCGCGAGGGAAGGCGGGCTGCTGGGCGAATCCTCTGCAAACTCTTGGGTGTCGTCCAGCTCCTCATCCCCGGTCGAGCTCAGGTACTGCGAAAGTCCTTTCACCGTGCGCGACAACCACCCCGTGCGCTGCTCGCTGGCTTCAGCCAAGCGGGCGGGCTCGTTGAGGGCTTCCATCRSCRKSTCSAKSTKSGCCTGGGCCTTACGCGCTGCTGCAACCCACGTTTTGGATCGATCCCAACTGCGCCAAAAACGCTCCCCGGCTTGAAATCGCTGGAGGTCTTCTTGGAGCAAGGCAATGGAGGCTTCCACTGCTGCGAGTGCTTTTTGATTGGGGCTTTGAGTCATGGGATGGCAGGTGTGTTCGGCGACAGGCGCAGCTCGAGGGGAAGATGAGCCGCAGATCTACAGATCGGAAGGATCCACGCCAGTCTCAATGGGTATCCCCAAGGCCATCCCAGGGGGCCCTTCYTATTCCCGTGGGAGGGTCTATTYGCCGGATGYGARGGCCTCTAGGGCTTTGCGAACYCCTCGGTACCCCACMTCCCGGCCCCCCGAAAGCGGGTCCAACCCYACTGGCGATAGGAAACAAGCCCGGGGCGCAGCCCCATGCATGTCGCCCAAGGCGCTGCCAAACGCYTGCAAGGCCCGGCCAGATTGGGCCTTCCAATCGCTCATCCCGGCCAATTCMATGCCCTGCCCWGGCCCCGAGAACGGCGATTTMCCCACMGCCCAAAGCACATARGGTTGMCCCCCACTGGCCTCCGCCGCCCGCWGCAATTCACCTTYCCAACGCTTCTGCARAGTCRCCGGRGATCCCCCACCCGATTGAACCAARGAGCGCTCGCCYAGGAACAAATTGATTCCCACCGCATCCAAATSGGACCAWACATCCGTKGTGGRAACGGCCCGCGCATTCGAAACCGACAWGGTYAAGGCCCCTGGATACACCGACCGAATCGTTTGAATCAAACGCGACCAAGAACGCGAACGCAGTTTCAAAATCCCCATGCGAGCCACATCTTGAAGCTCGGAATCCCGCGCTTCGGTCCGGAGGATCTCGCCCATCGCATCACCCAAACAAAGTAGCTCGACACCCGCCAAATTGCTGAATAACGCGGCATGGAGGGCGCCGCGCCCATAAGCCTGAAAGAACGCTTCCACTTCAGAACGACTGGGCCACACCAGGTCCTGCAACAAGACCCCGGAAGGCGCCGCCCAGATTTCGAGCTCCAAGGCCGCCGTCATGCCCAACCCCTTGGCCCTAGCGAGCGAAAGAAGTAGCAGGCTCTCGCCGCGCACATCGCGCAGCCCGGTCCTAGGCCGCAAGGGTTTGCTGCGCACTCCCTTCGCAAGGGGCTGGCGGCTCAAACTCAAGGTGTAAGCGACCGTATCCATGGAAAACCCGGCCAACTCATCCAACCGCTCGTGGTGCAGCTCCGACGCCAGACCCGGCCCATCCAAATCAAAGCCGCCTTCCATGGAAGCTCCCAGGCGGGTGCTCCATTGCTCGATGGGTTGCGGCGAAGCAACGCCACGGGGCTGTGCTGCCAGCTCGCCGAGGCGCTCGCCGAACACGGCAAACCAAGGTTTCCACGCCTCCACTTGCTGGCCTTCTTTCCAAAGGCGCAAGAGTTGCCGCGCATCCTGATCCACAACGACCTGCACCAAAAGGGCGCGCAAGGGCGTGACCAGGTGGGGAGATACGCCTTCAAGACCTTGGCCTGAAATCAATTTTTGGGGTGTGGGCAATTCACCCAAACGCGCCAACCTCGCCCACCATTCGGCGAGCGGCACGCCCCAATACACACCCGAGGCTTGAATGCTTGCAGCCTCACAAAGCCAAGGCTGCGCTGCTGGACCGAGGCTCGCGGCCAAGTAGGCACGCCCCACACCGGCGCCGCCATCCCCCGCGTGCCCCGGCAAGATCAAGGTCTGCACCTGGTGCCCAAATGGATCCGCCTGCGTCCATCCCGAAGGGTCGTCGCTGAAGCGCCACTGAAAGGCACTGGCCTGACCGAACAGCTTCGGTGCTTTGGGCACGGTGATCGGGGCCCACTGTCCCAAATGAGCCCAGGTGTTTTCGATCGCATCCACCCGCGCCTGCAGATCTTCATCCGAGCAATCCCCAGCCGAGTCTATGCGCCAAGTCTTGTAGCGCTGACGGCGATGCTCCACCACACCTTTGGGTTGACGGAACCAGGGGCGGCAATCCGACCAGCGTTCCGGGCGCAGCTGCCCCAAGGAATTCAATTCGGTCTCGAGCACGGGATAGGAACCGCTGTACAAACGCAACATGGGAAAGGTTCCCGGCTGCAAACGCTTCAACCCGGGTTCAAGCCACTGCTCTTCCTGTGCACAGAGCAAGGTCACCGGAAGGCCGCTCCCAGCGGGATCTTTGAAGGTCGCCACCAACCAAGCTTCCGACTTGCGCGCCCCCAAGTTGCCGTAGGACCAATGGTTTTCCTTATGCACCACCCCTAGGTAGCGCAGCAAGTCATCCACCACCGCATCCCCCACGCAACCCACCACGACCCTCGAACGCTCCGAAGAAGGCGCTTGCCCGTCCTCAAGGAATTGCACTTTGAGTCCCAGCTCGCCTGCCCAACGCGCACCTGCATCCGCGAGCCAAACATGCTGCCGAAGCCCCGGCCGCGTCACTTGTATTTGCACCTCAGGCTGGTTCGCCAGCGACCAGGCCAAGCCGGCCCCCCCTTGATGATGTCCATCGATGGGCCCGCCGCAACCCAGCAGAAAAAGCAAGGCAATCAAAGGCCCTCTCAAAAACTTATTCATCGGAAGACCCAACCCGCAAACCTTCCTCGAAAGACCTCAAAGCCGCTCGCAACTCCTGAGCCAAGGCTCCTTTCTGAATGGACAAGTCACGCTGCTCGAACGGGTCCGCAAAGATATCGTAGAGTCGATGGGTGCCCGTTTCCGGATCCAGGATCAACTTGTGATCGCCGCGCAGGGCCACGCGCAATTCCCGGGCGCGCGAGAGTTCGCTGAACAGGTAACGCTCGGGAACCGGCTCCCGGGGAAGAACGGAAACGCCGCGCCATGTCTGCGGGGCTCGCAAACCCACCAAACGCAGCAGACTCGGCGCCAGATCGATGAGCGAGACGGGATCTTCGATCACGCCCTGACGCACACCGGCCACCGAGATCATGAGCGGGACGCGCACCAGGGAATCCGCCAATGAGGTGCCGTCGCCGATGTGATCTTGCTCCAAGAGTTCACAGCCATTGCTCGCCACGCAAACCACGATTGTGTCCTGGCTGGCGCTGGCGTTGGCAAGCGCCTGGAGCAACTGGCCGATCTGGTGATCCACGCGCTCCACCCCTGCGTTGTAACGTTGACGCAGGATGTTCAAATCTTCGTCTTGCCATTGGTCGCGATAGCGCAACCACTCGGAGCGAGAGAGCGGCTGTCCGTTGTCTTCCAGGTCAAAAGGCGGGCCAAGCCCACCCAATTGAACCCAGAGGAAGGTCGAATGCGAGCCCAAATCCCCAATGGCTTCGAGGGCGGCCTCCATGGTCTCAGCCCCGCGCCCCGGCGCGTCTTGGGCACCGGCCACCGAGTACTCTTCGAATCCCTGATCCAGGTTGTAACGCGTGCGAAGGAACGGGTGCTGCACGAACGCGCGCGTCTTCCATCCGGCGCCGCGCAGGACTTCGGCCAGGGTCACGTGACGTCCTTCGAAGGAGCGCTCCAGCGAAGTGAAACCCAGGTAGCTGGGGTAATCCGAGGCCATGATCGAGGCGATGCTGGGGGCGCACCAGGAGCTGGTCGCCAGGGCGTAGCCGTAAGTGAACGAGCCTTCCGCCAAACCGTCCAGGTTCGGGGTGCGCGCCGCGCGCAAAACCGGCTCTGCCTCCCCCTGGAAACCGGCCCCGCCATACCAGGCTTCCAACGAGCCCACCGCATCCCCGCGCAGGCCTTCGACCGTCACCAAAAGCACGTGTTTCCGGCCCGCAGCCTGTACAGGACCCGCGCCCTTGGAACAGGCGACCAAAAACAGGACACAAAAGGCCCCTAAGAACTTCAAACCAAGACTCTGCACCGCCTGAGCCTACGCCCACGGAAGGGGCGGAGCAAACACCAGCCGCAGGGTTGCAAGAATCCCCTGCTCGCTTCCCATCCGACGGCTCGTTTTAGTGGCCCAATGCGGCCAGGGCCAGTTTGAAGCCCTCACTTCCGGGGCCGCTTCGGCAGCAGCGACACCAGTCGATCCACTCCAGATCCAATTCTTGCGCCAAGGCCTGGATAGGGGCCAGGGAAACGCCCTGCGGCCCGGGGTGGTTTGCTGCCAGGGCCAAACTCTGCACGCTGCCCAGGGGCGCCACCCCGTAGACGGTCACGCCGGGCAAGGCCAAGGCGAATCCATGTTCGATCCGGTTGGCAGTGCCCGCGTAGGCCAAGTCCTGGATATCCCCGACGTGCCCCAGCCTGCGGACCAAGTCATGCAGGTTCAAAGTACATGCCAGGGGCGCTCGGGGTTTGCTGCGCACTCGAATCTCCGGCCAACCGGCCCCCTCCACAAGCCCCGCACGCACCTGGCGAATCTTGCCCAGTTCAGCCTCCACGTCCTCGGACAAACCGGCGGAAACCAACTCCACCTGGCGCCAATCATCCTCTTGCAAAGTGAATTCAGAACCGTCCACGGCCTCGTTGGAAAGGCCCGGAATCGCGTCGCAAATCGTGGGCAGGCTGTAGAGGATTTCCTGGGGCGGCACACTCGAAATGCGGCCTAGATGCAGGGTCAGTTTGCGCGTTTTCCGGAACAGCGCGCGTGTGTTGGGAACAGCTCTCACCACCTGCCACTCCTCCCCGCCCCATTGCATACGCGCCGTGCTTTCGAATGCCGCGGGCAAGTCGTCCGCACGTAGTTTCGTGGAACCCAGGGTATCCCCCGTGGCGCCTTCGACGAAAGTGATGCGCACTTTGAAGCCGAACCACCCCATCATGGCTGCACCCAATGGGTGTTCTGGGGCAAGGCCAGATCGCGCCGAATGAAAAGGTCCAAGGGCATGCCGTCGGGTATTTGCATCAAGGCCTGGCGGTACCCTTTGGCGAAGCGTGTGCCCTCCAAAAGTGAGTGGTAAAAACTCTTCTCCCAGGGGCAAATGGTGAAGCTGCCAGACTCATCCCGAACGCCGTTTCCTAGGATCACGAACTCCGGATTGCGATCCAATATCCAATCGAAGTTGCTGCGATGGTGCCCCTTGACCTTGACGAAATCCAAGTCGGGAGGAGTCTCCAAAACGCTGTCATTGGTGAGCCCTAAAATATCCACCAGGGGCAACCCGGAAGTCCAGCCAAACGCACCAATCGGTGAAATGGCGACGGTACTGCCAGGGGGCACGGCCTCCCGAAAGTGCTCTCCAAGGCGTGCCCAGCGCTGCTTGAACCCGCGTTGCAACATCAAACGAGTAGTGCGCGCTTCTTTTGCAGGCCCCACGTATTCAGTGTCGACGAATTGGTCCCATTGCATGCCAAAAGACAACGCCACGGCCAGGACACCACCCGCGATCTTCCGGCCCTGCAAACTCTCAAACGCCAAGCACATCAGCAAGGGCAAGATGGGCACAAAAAAGCGCGAAAGCACCATGAAATCGCCACCCACCAGAACCACGTAACCCGTGTAAATCAGCACGGCCACGGTGGTCGAGGAACGTGCGTTCCAAGTATCGCGCCTGCCACCGCGCATGCTCCCCCAGACGGCCAAGAGCAGCAGTACCGGCAGGCCAAAGTTGCGCGTGGCCTCCAGGAAGTAACTCCAGCCGTATTGCAGATCCGTCGCCAGGGGAAGCTTCTTGGCGTGATAGGTGATCGGTAGCCAGCGGCCGTAGTAACCGAGGCGAAAGAGGGTCCAGCCCACCAGGGCCAGGAAAGGAATCAGCGGAGTGCTGCGGTAGCCCGCTTTCCACTGGGAAAGCGCGAAGGGAACCACAAAAAGCACGCACTCCTGGCGCAGCAAGCAGGCCACACCCAGCCACAGGGCTGCGCCCCAGGCCGGCCGCCGCTCCTCCTCCGCTGCACGCTGGCTGAGGTAAGCCGCGAGCAAACAAAAGGCGACCAAAACCGTGCCCAAACCCGCYACCGCGTGCCAGGCCATTGCGGGCGCTGCGGCCACGACCAGCGCAGCCCAGGGCAAATGCCCCATGCGCCGTGCGCGCATCGCCAACCAACCGGAACAAGCCACCAAACTCGCGATCCCGACGCCCACGGAGAAGGCCGGTGATGAGCCCCCCACCATTTGCCAWGCGGCGTGCAAAAACACCCAAAGCGGCGTGGTGAAGCCCTCGAAACGCYCCCCCACATTGAATACAAGGCCATGACCTTCCAGCAGGTTGCGAGCATAGCGGAAGCAGATGTAGTCGTCATCCACGGGGCCCGTTCCAAGGAACCAGAGGCCGTGCAAGAGCGCCAAAAGGGGCGGGATCAGATACCAGATGCCGGAGCGTTTCATGTGGATTCGTGGGCCCTACTGGCCTTGTTCCCTCGCCGCACGATAGAGCTTCTCGTAGCCCTCCACCATGCGGTCCGGAAGAAACGACTGCTCGACCCGCTGGCGGCCACCCTGACCCAAGCTGTGGGCCTGCTCGGGATCGGCGAGCACCTGCTNCNGGCMMCSKKKCNCWCGNNCTTSCRCRKCYCSRTGCGGGCGGCGTCGATGGCGCGGAGTAATTCGGCCGGATTCACCGGGAGTTCCCAGGAGAGGTGAACGGAGTGTAATTTATTTACAGAATGGCCGGTGCCGGGGAGGCGCGCCGGCGGTCTCTGCTAGAATCCCGTCCGATGACTGTCTCCCCGATTCTCGACCGCCTCAATCAGGCCCAGCGCGCCGCGGTGGCCCACGAGGCCGGCCACCTGATGGTGCTGGCCGGTGCCGGCAGCGGCAAGACCCGGGTGCTGGTGCACCGTATCGCCTGGCTGGTCAGCGGCGCCGGCGTGTCGCCCCACGCCATCCTGGCGGTCACTTTCACCAACAAGGCGGCCCGGGAGATGCGCGAGCGGCTCGCCGAGCTGGTCGGCGGCGCCGCCCGCAGCATGTGGGTGGGTACCTTTCA
>JAESRM010000118.1 GCA_016764635.1 Planctomycetota bacterium | reverse complement strand
TTAGCGACATCGAGTTCGCCAGGAGCATCGATGATGATGTCTCCGTGGGAATCAATCTCGTCGCTCAGGACATGTCGGCCTTGAGTCCGGGCCGTTCGCAGTATCCGATCTGCTAGGTCTTTCGGGGAAACGTACTTGGTGTCGACAGCCAGCCCCGATGCGTTCAGCCAGCCACTGGAGTGGCGTTGCCTGTCCGTGTCCAAGAGGAGTGGGTGTGACCCGGATCTGTAGAGATGTGCCGCATGATGGACGGCCAGGGTCGTCTTCCCGACTCCCCCCTTTTGGTTGAAGTAGGCATAGATAGTCATCGTGGTTCCTCCTCAGTCATGACTCCTTATTGCACCAATGGAAAGTCATGGCAATCCACTGAATCGCCGACGCGATGGTCCGTCTGTTGAGGGGCGATGCAGTCGGCGCGAAGGAGTTCAACGAGTAGGACCGTAGGAGAGGACGATCGTAAGACTCTATGGCAGTATCCAGTTGAGTAGGGAAGTAGAGCAGTGGAGTAAGAGCTCACGAGGCATTGGCCAGTTTGGCTCGCAGAAGTGATGGCTAGGGTGGGATCCACCTTTTTCGTGAGCCCGTCCGGGATGGTCACGGCTCGCGATCGTTTTTGCCGACGAGTACACATTTCGCGATGTTTTGGAACGGATCGGGAGGGATCGTTCGCAAACTGGACGTGCCTATTCGGAACGGGTGATCTCAGAGGCTCGCTTCGCCGAACCGCCCCGACTGAACAACCACGCCAGAGCGGAGGCGAGATGAGTGGAAAGCAGTCATTCGACGTAAGAGACAACCTCGAGAAGTGCCGGTCGGCAGCCGTTGCGGCAGTTGAGTTCTACAACCGACCAGGCCGCAAGTTTCGGACAGCGCATTACCTCGTGATGATCGTGATCGCATGGGGCGGGTTCTTTCATGCGTATTTCTATTCAAAGCGGAAGAAGCCCTGGCACCGCTCTCGTCAGTCCGGAACGGGCCGACGTGTGCGCTATTTGAAGGTTGATGGGGAACCGAAGCATTGGGACGTTGCGGAGTGCGCCAAGCAGTACTGGGGCTCGGACAATCCTCCGATTCGGAAGAACCTGGAATTCCTGATTGGCCTGCGCAACAAGATCGAGCACCGGCACCTTCCAGATCTCGATTGCTCTCTCTACGGCGAGTGCCAGGCCGCACTCATGAATCTCGAGGAGATGCTCGTGGCGGAGTTTGGACGCCGATACGCATTGATGGATGAACTCGCCCTTGCCCTCCAGTTCTCGCAGGTAATGCCTGAAGAGCGAAAGAAGGCAGCCAGGGCGATGGCAACTGCCGCTGTCTCAAGTGTTCGTGATTACGTCGAGGTGTTCCGTGCGGGATTGCCGTCGTCGACGCTCAATAGCATGAAGTACTCCTTCAGCGTCTACCTCGTTCCGCGTGTTGTCAATCGAGAGAAGGCTGCAGATGCTGCGGTCCAATTCGTCACGATCGACGAAGCAAGCGAAGAGGAACTGCAGCGGCTTGAACGGCTTAACGTCCTCATCAAGGAAAAGCACATCCCTATTGCGAACCTTGATCGCTTGAAGCCAAGTCAGGTTGTGGAGGAAGTGAATGCGAAGCTTCCCTTCAGGTTTACGATGGATACCCACACACGAGCCAGGAAGAAATTCGGCATTCGGCCTGCAGAGGGGGCTACCAAGCCCGAAGCCACTACTGCGGAATACTGCTCGTTCGACGCGGTGCACCGTGACTACGTCTACACGAAAGCGTGGGTTGCGAGGCTCCTCGAGGAGCTATGGACAGAAGAGGGCTACTTGCGAGTCATTGGACGGGACCCGGTTGCGGGGTGAGAGTGGCTAATAGCTCTCGATGCCAGGCCCCCGGGTCTCCATCGGCCCCACAAGAGTGCCGGTCTCCTGGCGCGGGGAGGATGAGTGAAGGGGAGAGTTCGTTTCCTTGACAGATCCGAATGAACTCCAGCAGCCAAATGGCAACACACTGGCCATTTCATTAGTCTGGTTGGCATGCGCCTTTTCGATCCTGTATTGATGGCCGGTGCGATTCATGAAGCGGGCCACATCGTGATGTTTGACCATCACGAGAATGTCGTGGTGTGCTTTCAGGTTCTTGAGGACGGAACGGGCGAGACCGTTCCGAGCGGAGGGCCAGTCTTCGATTACGAGATTGCGCTCGACACCATGATGGGCGGGCCCGCCGCAGAGGCGATGTACCTGGGCCACGACCAGTGCCCCGATCTGGAGGATGTGGATGTGGTTCTCTGCGAGACCGACCTCGACGACGAATACGATGAACGCGACGATTACCGTCGTGCGGTAGAACGCCTCACTCTCGCAGAGCCTGACTGGAGCCCACAAGAAGTGACCGATGCAATGCGAGCATCCTACGCGCGGTGCACCTCGGTACTCGGCCGGCGGTGGCATCAAGTTGAGGCGCTTGCGCGAATGGGCATCGCATCGCCTGGTCGGTCGATTCAGCAAGGCGAGATTGAACAAGGACTGGCCGCCGCGCCGGACTCGAAGTAGCGGCAGACCGGATTTGGTGTGATCCCTGGCACGGGATGCCTAGTTGCTGATCAGATAAACCTGACTGTTGAAGAGGTGAGGGAGCGGATTTCCTCCGCGCTCACGAAGACGGGAGCTGGCGTGGTTCACTTGTTCCTGGCCGAACCGGGTCCGTCCCCTCTCTTCCTTGGCCACCGACTAAACGCAACCTGCTCCATTCAGTGCTACGAGGACATCGGGCCCGCGAAGTACGTCCCAGCGTTCCGGTTGCCCTGCACGTGGAGGGAGTCCAGCGCGGCTTTCGACTCGCTGGAAAAGCAACCGCGTAGGATAGACCGCGCCGAACACGGTCCGAGAGGCCCGTGATCGAGACGTTGCATCTACGGACATGTGTCCATCGGTCATCTCCTTAGTCAGGCCGAGTGCCTCGAGCCCCGTGTAGGCAGTGTCGCTCCCACCTGACTCTACTCGGCGGTGTGAAACTGGAGGTCGAACGGTTCTGCGAGCCACGCCGTTCCTTTCGCCGTAAGTCTGATCTCGTAGTCCTGATTCTCATCGGCAAGCATCGAGTCCAGCGTCTCCGTCTCGATAAGCCCCTGCTCCACTAGCTGAACGACGGCAAGGTCCATGGCAACTTCGGGGCAATCGTATTCGAGAATTTTCTCGAGACGATCATGAGTCTCGTCGGTCCCATCGTAGAACAGCGAATAGGGAACTCGGTCCCGTTCCCTGAGCAGGTCTAGGAGGTGCCGAGCGGTCCGCTCGATGATGTTGTGGTAGGTGTAACCCATGGATACACATTCTAGCATGTCTCTCGAAACTTCTCACTGCATTCCAGGACGACGTCGACGCTAAGGGGGCGCCATTCGATCTCGCTCGGAGATGTCCAAGGGGTCAACCCCAGAGGACTTGCGCCGACGACCAGGGTTCCATCGGAGCCTGCAGAGCAAGTCTGTGACCAGCGCCCGGGAACCGTGTCGAACTGAAGCAGGAGTACGAGAGTCTCCGCTGTTGCGTACGGTTCGTTGATTGCGACGAATTCGATTTCCGAACATTTCCAGTCAACGCCCAGGAGCGGGCTCTAATTGCGACACCCTCGGCTCACCAAAGTATCCATGGTTGGTTGCAGCGCCACGCGTGTTACCGGGGTCGAGAACCTGCCATTTGGCCGGCCTACTATGGATTGCCGCTCACGACGACACTTGCGCGCTGCAACTCAGTTGCAGAGGTTGGAAGTTCAGTTGCCTCCTGCGGCGATGGTTGTGGCTGTTACCCTGCCGCACCCAAGCCCTCTCGGCTGCCTCACTGATCTTCGATCAGATTCATCCTGGGTTGCTTCACCGCTCGACGCGCCGAGTATCCCGCGGACTGTACGGCTTCGATCAGAGCTTCATGTGAAGGGGGCGCGGCAGCGTCGGTCATCACCGTTGCGCTCTTCTCGTCGTAGTTGACGGATGAGCCGATCACTCCGGGCACAGTGTCGAGTTCCTTCTGAATATGCAAAGCGCAGGCCTCACAGGTCATTCCTTGGATTTCAAGTAGGACGGTGGGTGCATTGCTTTCGCCAGCGGGGAGGCTCGATGCGTCGTCGACGAACAGCCCCGCGTATTTCGGGAATAGTGCGAAGACCACGACGGCCGCCGTGGCCACCCAAAGCATCGTACGGTTCAAGCGCTGAAGCCTTGGGTTGGGTACCGCACACGCTTCACCCGGGGCGCAGGTCTCCTTGCGGAAATACACTAGGTAGAACCCTGCGCCGAGCAGAACTGCCGTCACACCGAGCATCAGGGGCCTGTACCTCTCGAAGGTGGCCGAGACGCCAGCAGCAGAAGCTCCGAAGGCGATGAGCAGGAGTGGGAGCCAGCAGCAAGCCGAAGCCACCACCGCAGCGATGACGGAACCAACGGCGGCCCAGAGGCCTCGGCGGTCGTTTGTTTCAGTGCCCATGGCTATTCCTTGCAGCAGCTCGTTCCTTCGTCTTGCGCGCCAGCTTCGAGCACATCCTTGACGGCCGCGCGCAGGTCTCCTAGGCAGCAAGCGCCCTTTGGGTTCAGCTTCTCGCAACTACACTCACCGGCACGGACCTTTGCGGTCACCGAGGCCACGACGGTGCTTGCTCCCGTCCGCTCCACCTCATCGCGGATGCTCTCAAGGCTATGGTCGAAGCAGTAGCAGACTAGGTGCGGAGGCTCCTCCTCTTTGATACCGACACGCACGGTCAAGTCAGCTCGCCGGAGCACCGCTCCGTTCTCGCTGAAGTAGACCACGTCACAAGTGGCCGAATTGCAAAAGAGCCAGTCGCGACCGGCCACTCCCGAGCGAAGATCCGATTGGACCAGGTGCTCGACAGTTGCCGCCTTAACTGGTTTGCCTAGCTGGTTGGATTTAGGGCAGAGTGCTTTCATCAATCGAATATCCTTGGTCATTGGGAGGCACTCGCGCCTCCAACGCTCATACCCTCGACCATGAACCTAGGTGTAGGGTCAATCCCTACTTGCAGAATTCGGCAATTTGGCCGTCATCGAGTTCACGGGGACCTCGATTTGCCCGTGCACCCCCTTAGGGCTTATGAGACAAATCAGGACTTAGAAGGATGCCATCCGGCAGCCCAGGGCACAGTTGCTACTGCTTGGCTCCCAGGGCCTTGAGGAGTTCTCGGCGTGCGTCTTTTCCAGCAAGCGCTACGCTTGCCTCGACTTTCCCGGTTGCGTTCAGAATGTAGACCCCGGGAATGGGGACGGGCGTGCCGTCACCAAGGACACAGCCTTGAGGAGTCCCGGAGGCAACGCCTCCTTGGTCCTTGAACTGTTCGCTAAGGAAGAAGTACGCGTGGGGTCGTCGGATGATGACTCGCACAACCCCCTCGCTCGCCCGAACCACTTCCGGATCATTTAGTGTGGTCGAGAGTGCACCACTCTCGAAGCGGGTAGTGGGTCATCAGGTTTCGGCTCCGGAGAGACCGACGAGCACCTTCTTCTTCTCGGCGCGCGCCTGCTCGAGCGCTCCGGGGAGTTGGCCCAGGCTCGAATACTGCCACACCAGGCGGGAGCCCGGAACAGCGGCAACTTCAACCTCGCCCAGTGTCGCGGTGGCTTCGTACTCCTCGGAGCTGCCGGACCGTTTGAACACGAGCGGCACTTGGTCCCCTGGTTTCGAGACACTCAGAAAGTCTGCAATGTCGTCTGCGCTGTAGAGGTCATTGCTCCCGAGTCGCAGGATGACATCGTCGACTTTGAGTCCCGCCTTGGCTGCCGCGCTTTCCGGTTCGACCTTAGTGACGAGTCTGCCGAGAACACGCACCTTGTTGGTGAGCCCGACGGCGGAAGCGGTTTCATCGGAGGGTACTGCGGTATCGATGCCAAGAGTTGCGGTTTTCTCCGTTTTACCCACCATCTTCTTCACGCGCTCGAGGAACGGCTTGGGTTCCTCGAATGCCTTGAGCCGGTCGACGACCTTGCCTTGAGCGTTGATGAAGAACACATCCGGAATCGAGCTGACGCCGTAGGCCTTGGCAAGCTCGGGATGCTCATCGAGGTTGACGTAAATGACCTCGATACCCTCAAGCTGCTTGACGACCTCGGGGTCTTCCAGCGTCTTCTTCTTGAGCTGGACGCATGGGGCGCACCATGTGGCCCAGAAGTCGATAATGATAGGCTTGCCCGCTGCTCGCGCCGCCTTGAAGGAATCAGCGAACGCCTTGGGTGCGTCATCGGGCAGGGGAGCCGGGAAGGGAGTGAAGCCTTTGTTGCTTTCGGCTTTCACCACGGGCACTTCCTTCACGCCGTACTCGAGCGCCGCGATGATGGCCGCTAGCTTCTCAGGACTTGTCTTCTTGTCGTCATAGGTGATGGTGACCACATCTGTGCTGTAGTCCCAGGAGATGTTCAGTGTTGAGTGAGTCCCTTCCAGGGACTCGGTGACCTTGTTAGGTCACCCCACTCATGTCGCCCCGGATTTTGTCTTCTTCATCCCAGTGACGTGGAAGGCAACGCGCGGGCCTTCCGGGGGCTTGGCTGCGGGCTCATCGTCGCTAGACTTCTTCTTGCTATCAGTAGATACGACGGCTCCGCCAAATCCGGCGTCCTTGAGGGCTTTGAGGAGCTCCGTCTCGTCGTAGTTCTTTGATACGGCAGTGACAGTCGCTTGCTTACTCGGGTAATCGACAGTGGCTTTCCTTGCCCACGGCAAGGACTCAAGTGCGTTACGCACTTGCGGGGGTCAGCCAGCAGGTCATGTCATGCCGGTGATGTCGAGTGTGACGATGCGCGTCTCTTCGTCTGGAGATTGAGCCGCAGAAGACTCATCCAAGTCGAACGCCCAAGAGGGCGACGTAACGGAAGCTCCGAGTAGCAGGAGTGTCAGTGGAAGTAAGTGTTTCATGTCAACAGAGGGTTACAGCAACAAAGCCAGGCGTCGTCCGTGGCATCCAACTTATACGGCTTGCACTACGGTTTAAGGTTGGAGACAAAATCGGAATTATTCTGTAAGAGTTCGCGCTGTACGTGCTACTCAGCGCTTGCGCCGGGTCGCCTTGGCCGCTTGCTCATCGAGCCGAGCCACGGCTTCGCAGCACCCCTTAGCACGCGGCTTCTGACACCAAGTAAGCGTCTCGCGAAGAACGCGGCGAACACGCTTCAGGCGAACCAAGTCGGCCTCGATGGCCTCCAGCCGAGTGCCCACGAGCTCTTGGACTTCACCGCAGGGGTCCGCGTTGCCGTCGCGAAGCTCGAGCAACTTCGAAGTGTCCTTGAGGGTGAATCCACTCGCCTGAGCAGCTCGGATGAATCGAAGTCTGTGGAGGGCAGTAGGCCCGTAGAGTCGGTATCTCGAAGCCGTTCGCTTTTCCGGGTCGAGGAGCTTTTGGCCTTCGTAGTAGCGCACGGTAGAGATTGGCACTCCCGCTTCCTTGGCGAGTTGCCCGATGGTCAGCATTCCCTGCATGTCGACAGACTACCATGAACCTTGATGTGGACTACAGGGTTAGTCCGCCAGGTTGTAGATGCGTGGTCGTGAAGGGGCTTGGCCTCTGGCCCTCCCCGTCGATTCCCGCTCTCGAGCCGGTCGCGCTTCGACTCCGGCGCCCAACATCGAAACATCAGAAGCGAGGTGGTTGGTCTCCCTTCCTTCGTGTYCMAGNCCNNGGTMSNCWCNCRKSYKCGRCCCNCNCGNGMTGGCTGGAAACCGCTGCGGCTTTGCGCAGGRAAGGGGCGGATTGTTGATTCAAGGGGTTGAAGCTTAGTGGACGATGAAGTATATCTTGAAATGATGAAACGTAAAGCCGCATTGAAGCCGCCCGCAAAGGCCCGTGAGGGTGTCTGTGAAGTCGATCTCATCGACCCCAAGAAGGTTGAGAGGGCCCGAGCATCCCTCCCCTCGGAAAGGGACCTGCAGAGAGCTGCGGACGCTTTCCGTGTCCTGGCGAACCCGAATCGGCTGCGCGTACTGACGGCCCTCGACGGCCGTGAGCTTTGTGTCTGTGATCTCAGAGAGGTGCTCGGTATCTCGATGTCCGGAACCTCGCAGGTGCTTCGAGAGCTCCGCAACCTCGGAGCCGTCGAGTTCCGCGTCGACGGGAAGCTCGCCTACTACCGGTTGGCCGACACGCACTGGCTCAAGCTTGCCGAGGGCGTTTACGACAAGCTCGCGGCCGTGGAGGCGCGCTAATGCCCGTTCCCTTAAACCCCTTAGAACCGAGGAGCGCCACGATGGCTCTCAAGACAACCCAACCACAGAATGTCGGCGCACTCGTCGGCCTACTCTTCGCGCTCTTCTTGTACGCAGGTTGTAGCGACCCGACTTCGGAACCGAGCGTGCCCGCCCCTGGAGCAGATGTCTTCGCCATGGCTCACAGCCACGAGTCACTCGACGAGACGTGTTTCATCTGCGACACGACCAAGCGCGAATCGGGACGGCTCTGGTGTCAGGAGCACAGTCATTACGAAGACCGCTGCTGGATCTGCCAGCCGCAGCTCGAAGAGAAGGGTCGACTCTACTGCGAAGAGCATGGGCTCTACGAGGACGAGTGCCACCTTWGCCGCCCGGACCTAAAGGCTCCTGCCAAGGCGGTATCGGGAGGCGCCACTGGCGCCGCTCACGATCATGCGGATTCGGGCGAGACGAACTTCATCAACGACCCTGCCAAGCGAGATGCAAACCGCTTGTGGTGCCAGGAGCATAGTCGCTACGAGGACCGTTGTTGGGAGTGCCAGCCGCAGCTCGAGGAGAAGGGCCGTCCATACTGCGAAGAGCACGGGCTCTACGAGGACGAGTGCCACCTCTGCCGCCCGGACCTAGAGAAGCGCGGCGACGAAGAGGAAAAGAGGAGCTCCAAGGCTACGCACCCCCATGGGGGTGCGTCGGACCTGTTTTGCAGTGAGCACCGGGTCCCCGAGACCGAGTGCGGGATTTGCCAGCCTCAGCTCTCGGCGGGGCTATCTCCAGGAGGCGAGCTCAAGGTGCGCTTCGAGTCGCTCCATTCCGCAGCCAAGGCTGGCATCGAGACCGTCCCAGCGCGCGCAACCGAAGCACAGTCCAGCGTTTCAGCCTTGTGCGAGGTTACCTACAACCAGAACAAACTCGCGCGCATCACCCCGCTGGCTTCGGGTCTCTTGCGCGGCGTTCTCGTAGACGTTGGCGCAGAGGTTGAGGCCGGAGACTTGTTGCTGGAGCTACACTCCGCAGATGTTGCAAGCGCCAAGGCCGCGTACATATCCGCAGTCGTCGATCTAAACCTCAAAGAGGTTACCTGCAAGCGCGAGCGGCGCTTGGCGGAGAAGAAAATTTCGTCCGACAGGGAAGTCCAAGAGGCTGATGCAGCGTGCGCAACCGCAGAGCTAACGCTCAGCACTACCAGACAGAGGCTTCTCAACTACGGCTTCACTCCTGACGAAGTCGAGACGATCTCCACCGAGCAAGACAGTTCGGCAACATTGCTTGTTCGGGCGCCCTACAGCGGGACAATCATTGAACGGCTCGCCGTCGTGGGCGAAGCGGTGGAGCCTGGCGATGACCTTCTCACTCTCGCCAACCTCAATACGATGTGGCTGACGCTGTCGATACCAGCTGACCGCACTCATTTGGTAGCGAATGGGTTGCAGGTCTCGGCCACGTTCGACGGCTATGCGAGCCTCGATATTCGTGGAACACTGACTTGGGTCAACACGGCCATTGATGAGCGGACTCGCATGCTGAAGGCACGCGCCGTGGTGGACAATTCTGCGCGCGCGCTTAAGGCTGGAATGTTCGGTGACGCACGGCTACTTCTTGGAGAACCCGCGGGCGCTATCGCCGTACCCAGGGGCTCCATTCAACGCTACGAGCAGCAACCGTATGTGTTCGTCAAGCTCGAAGACGACCTCTACTCTCTGCGAAGAATTGCTCTCGTCGAGGGCAGCCCGTCGGAGGAGTTTGTGGCGGTGCTCGCTGGCCTTGCGCCGGGTGAGCCCGTTGTCACGGTAGGCGCGTTCACGGTCATGTCGGAGTTCCTCAAGTCGAGGCTCGGCGCCGGTTGCGTTGACGACTGATAGCGCGAGGCCGCCCCATGCTCGATAAATTAATCACCTTCTCCCTTCACAATCGGATTCTCGTGCTGCTCCTGGGCGCGATTCTCATCGGTGTAGGGTCTTACACGCTCGTTCTCACCCCCGTCGATGCCTTCCCTGACACGACTCCGGTTCAGGTCCAGATCAACACCGTCGACCCGGCACTGAACCCCGAGGAAATCGAGCAGCAGATTACTCTTCCGGTTGAGCTCGCCATCGGTGGCCTCCCCGGACTCTCCAATGTTCGCTCGGTCTCCAAGTTTGGGCTCTCGCAAGTTGTCGCCACCTTCGAGGACGACACGGACATCACAGATGCGCGCCAGTACGTCGCTGAACGCCTCTCGTCGGTTGAGCTTCCGGAGGGTATCCAGCGCCCGCAGCTGGGCCCCATCGCCACAGGCCTTGGCGAAATCTTCCACTACATACTTCGCTCCGAGAACCCGAACCGAGGGCTCGTCGAACTGCGCACTCTCCACGACTGGGTCGTCAAGCCGGAGTTGCGGAAGGTCGCCGGAGTGGCCGAGGTCAATTCTTGGGGTGGCTACGAGAAACAGTACCACGTTGTTGTTTTGCCGAAGGCGTTGCTCAAATACGGCCTCACGCTTTCAGATGTATTCGAAGCCCTTGAGCGCAACAACCAAAACGTCGGTGGTGGAGTTCTGGTGTCCGGCGGACAATCACTGCTCGTACATGGCCTCGGCCGCGTCACCACGATTCCAGAGATAGAAAATGTCGTCATAACGGCCTTCGACGGAGCACCCGTTCGCATCCGCGACATTGCTGCGGAAGTCAAAGTCGACCACGAGATTCGTCGCGGAGCCGTGACTGCAAATGGGCGCGGAGAGGTGGTCCTCGGGCTTGCTTTCATGCTCATGGGGGAGAACGCTCAGAAGGTTACCGAGGACCTTAAGGWGCGACTCGAGAGTGTTCGCAAGTCTCTGCCCGACGACGTCATCGTCGAAGTGGTCTATGACCGCACGGAACTTACTAGCGAGGTCATTGCTACCGTTCAGCACAATCTGCTCGCAGGAGCGCTGCTTGTCATCCTCGTGCTCTTCGCTCTCCTGGGTAACCTGCGTGGCGGGTTGCTTGTGGCCGTGGCGATTCCTTTCGCCATGCTCTTCGCTCTCATCGGCATGTACCAGTTCGCCATCGCAGCGAGCCTGCTGAGTCTGGGTGCCATCGACTTCGGCATCATCGTGGATGGCTCGGTGGTGATGACCGAAGCCAACATGCGCAACTTGGCGGAAAGAGCGCGCCAGCTTGGTCGTTCACTCACGAAGAATGAACGCCTCGAAGTGATTGAATCCTCCGCCAAGCAGGTGGCCCGGCCGATTGTGTTTGGCATGGCCATCATCATGGTCGTCTTTCTGCCGGTACTCGCATTGGACGGTATCGAAGGCAAGATGTTCCGTCCGATGGCGTGGACGTTCATCTTCGCAGTAGGTGGTGCGCTCCTCATCGCGCTTACCCTTTCGCCGGTGCTCGGCTACTACTTTCTCCCGAGACGTGTCAGCAAGCGCGAAGGGATCGTGGCGCGCTCGATGAACGCGGTGTTTGGGTGGCTGTTGGGCGCCGCCCTTCGGCTTCGCTGGCTTGTGCTCACCGTGGCGCTTCTGCTGGTTGTTGGTGCAGGATGGACCGCGACACAGCTTGGCGGAGAGTTCATTCCCAGGCTGAGCGAAGGTGCCGTGGTTCTCAACACGATTCGTCTAGCGGGCGTGTCTCTTGATGAATCTGTGCGCTACAACTCGCGCATCGAGGGGCTCTTGCTCGAGCATTATCCGGACGAGATCAATCACGTCTGGAGTCGTATCGGCACCGCCGAAATTGCAACGGACCCCATGGGGCTCGAACTCACCGACATTTTCTTGTCTTTGACTCCGCGCGAGCAATGGGTCAAAGCCAGCACTCAAGCGGAGCTTGTTGCAGCCATGCAGGTTGTGGTCGATGACCTCCCGGGGCTCAACATCGTGGCGACTCAGCCTATCGAGATGCGGCTCAATGAAATGGCCTCGGGAATTCGATCTGACATCGGCATCAAGGTGTTCGGGGACGACTTCGACGAGCTTGTTCGTGTGAGCGATGAGGTGCAGCGCATCTTGATTGACATTCACGGACAATCGGATGTCGCCGTCGATCAAGTCAACGGACAGCCAACACTTCGCATCAAAGTTGACAGCGATGCGATCGCTCGTTTCGGAGTTTCGGTGCAAGAAGTTCTCGACTTCGTTCAAGTGATTGGCACACGCAGGGTTGGCCAGGTCTATGAAGGCCAGAGGCGCTTCCCTTTGGCCGTGCGGCTTCCAGACAGCCACCGCACCGATATCGAGACCATTCGTTCCACCCTAATTCCGACGGAGT
>JAESRM010000019.1 GCA_016764635.1 Planctomycetota bacterium | reverse complement strand
GCTTGCGTGGCCTTGACTCTCCTTGTGAAGCTTGGAGTACAGGGCCCCCGAGCTAGGAGTGTTCTTGGTTAGCCCTTGCGCAGGAAGTCGACCAGGTCGGCTTCCAAGTCTGCGAGGCCGTATTCGGAAACGGTCAGGCAGCGATAGACAATGCGGGCCAAGGGCTCAGGCGTGTTCGGGTTGAGCTCTTTGGGCGGAGTGTAGGAGAGGAAGTAGGACAAGCTGAGACGTTCGGTCTCGCCGCCTTGCTCTCGACCGGCGTATTGCCACGGGACTTCATCGAAGGGCAGAACGCCCGTGAGAATCTCGTACAGCATGATGCCGATGCCCATGACGTCGGCGCGGGAGTCGCGCAGAAGCAGGGGGTTGTAGTGGGGCGTGGTGGTGATCACGCCGCGCTCGTCGGCACGCATGGCGGGGTCGATCATGACGACTCCTCCACTGGGCTTGACGATGATGTTCTCGGGCTTGAGGTCGCCGTGGCAGGCCAGGGAGCCGTTCTGCTCCATGGTTTGCAGGGAGCGCACGATGGTCAGGAACCAGTTGAGGCGGATGCCTTCCAGGGCGCGGATCTTCTGACGCAGGGTCTTGCCGCGGATATAATCCATGACCAGGATCGGGCGGCCTTCGTGCTGGAAGCACTCGTGCACATCGACCACGTTGGGCGAGCGGACACCTTTGAGAAGCATGTTCTCGTTCAGAATCAGTTCGTCGATTTCGTGCACGTCGAGAAAATCGATGCGCACGCCATCATGGCGGAAGAAGATCGCTTCGGCGGGCGTTTCGTCAGGGCTGATGCCTTCGGGCTGGCGTACGTCGGTGATCTCGAGGAAACGGGTCACGTAACGACCTCCACCGGCAACGTCTCCAACCTTAAGCGCGAATCGCTGGCCGTCCTCGTTCTCCGCGAGGTAGACGAGCGAGAAACCGCCACGTGCGATGAAATCTACAACGCGGTAGGCTCCAATCTTTTCGCCGACTTCGAGTTTGATCATGGGGATAAAAGGGGTGCGGTCCTAGGAGAGAGGGGAAGCGCGACGGACCGTGCGCTGGATTCCTTTCATCGTTCTCTGGGGCGTCTGGATTGAGGGAATCCGGTTCCTGTCGCAGGTAGTTCCGAAGGCTGGAGATCGAGTGGGGCCGATTCGATCCGGCAAAACGCCCAGTTCGGTGACGGACTCACGGGCGGATGTACGCCTAAGGCTATTATTTGCAGTAACTTGCATCGCCGCTGTGGCCGGAGATGYGGATTMGATCSCAGGCCTGCCCGAAAAARGGAGTTCCCAAWCMTGGGCGGGGCYCAGACCTRCRGAGCTGAAATGAGCCACCCTTCCGGGGTNGGGCYTACTTTCCAGKCGGRAGGTCGCTCAAMGGGCAGGACWGCATYCTGGCATCTTCCCCGAGCTTGAGGATYTGGCGGACGCCTTGCAGGGTCGATCCGCTGGACATCCATTCCGGGTCCTCGTGGGGWCGGTAGCGCCARGCTCGGCCYACCTGGTCGATCCAGCCCAGRTCTTGATTGTGGCTGTTGCGCACGCTCARGAGCATGCTTCCGCCTTGACCGGGCTCCTCGAAGCGCACCACGTACCCAGCYAGCTKTGCGCCTTGCCACACCTGCCAGCAGCCCTKGGGYTTGGCCTGCCGCGCGCTCAGATCCCCATAGTCYGGSGAGGACTTGGTYTCGCTTACRCAGCYRGGGSYCATGGCRATCAGGCCYAGGAGTAGGYTGGYGGCTAASGWKTGASTTCGGASCATAGGATTGGTGGATAAGTGGCCAAATGGCNARGCTCTCCCCCTAAGATACCGCCCGTGGATACCTCAGCTCTAGATTGCCATCGTAAGGCSGGCCGAATTGCRGCCGAGTGCCGCGAATGGGCCCGTSAAAACATTCGTCCCGGTGTGACCGTGCGTCAYATCCTCGAAACCGTKGAAGRCATGATYAGGGAGAARGGCGCAGAGCCGGCCTTCCCGACCCAGTCCTCGCGCAACCATGTGGCCGCCCACTACTGTTCGGCGCCCGGGGATGAGATGGAGTACGAGGAGGGAGACTGTGTGAAGGTCGACGTGGGCGTTCATGTGGACGGCTATATAGGAGACACCGCTTGCACGGTGGATCTTTCAACCGACGGGCGCTGGACGCCCCTGATCAAAGCCTCCGAGGACGCCTTGTCCGCAGCCATAGCTCACGTGGAGCCCGGCCGTCCGGTGGGTGAGATCGGCGCAGCCATCGAGCGCACGATCATGGCGGCTGGCTTCGAACCTGTCCGGAACCTGACSGGTCATGGGTTGGCYCGCTGGAAAGTTCACACGGCGCCGCAGATCCCCAACTATGGAGAGCGCGGAGGCAGCCGGCTCCAGTCGGGCATGGTGATCGCGATCGAACCTTTCGCTTGCACCGGCCGCGGCATGATCACCGAAGCGGGTCGCTCCGAGATTTTCATGATGGTGCGGCCCCCGCGCAAATCCCGGGGACTCGACAAGGACGTTCTGCGGGCCATCATGGATTGGCGCGGTCTTCCTGTGGCTAGGCGCTACTTTTCGCACTTGGACACGGCGACGGTGGAGGACACCATCGCCAAGCTGACCAAGCAAGGCTCCCTGGTGCGTTACCCGCCCCTGGTCGAGAAGTCCGGGGTGATGGTGGCCCAAACCGAGCACACCCTCTATGTCGGGGAAGACGGTGTCGAGGTTTTGACAACCGTCTGATTGAGCAGTCGAACAAAACAGCGGCCCGTTTCGATCTTTGAGATCGGAACGGGCCGCTGTCTTATTGTTTGTGAGCCGCGTGGGCTCGCGCTGGTTGATTAGCGCGAGGAAACGGTCACGTTGTGTGCTTGCCAGGTGTCTTCCGGCTCTTCGCCGGCGGCCAGATCGAACTCGAAGATCGTAGATCGGCTGGGCAGGCGACGGGCGTCAACACCCTCCGGAAGGGAAGAGTCGTGCACAAAGGCGCTGCCGTAGGGCGAATCCTCGTCCCGCGTGTTGGTGGACCAACTCTTCGGGGAGATCTTCTTCATATAGCGAATGAAGCCATAGCCGCGCCCGGTGTGGGAGTAGCAAACGCCTCGGACGCGGGAGCCTAAATCGCCCCATTCCTCTTCCTCGGTCGTTGTCTTTTCGCGGTCGCGGAAAGGCAGCAGGTTGGGAATCAAGAAGCCGGGGACGAATTGGTCGCCTTCGCGGCGCAGGTCGCCAGAGACGTTGTCGAAGCCGAGGATTTCCACGCGCTTGCCCATCTCTTGGAGAGCGCGGACGAGTTGCACGAAGTCCCCGTTTCCGGTGGCCAGGATGATGCGATCTAGGTTCTGACATTGGCGCAGGAGATCAACAGTGATCTCCACATCCAGGTCGGCTTTGGTGACCGGGCGGTCATCACCGTTGTCATACCGACGGACTTTCTTCTGCAGAACTTTGTATCCAAAGTCGCGCAGGTTGTCGGTGTAGTTCGCTTGTCCGCGGCGATAGACCTCGTCTTCTTCGGCGCGTTGGCGATCGAAAGAAAGGTAGGCATTCAGGCGCATTAGCTCTGCACCATCACGGACTGCATATTCACGAAGGACGTCATAGCGCATGCCATAACCGCCATTCATTCGGATGTTGTTGCTATCGACAAAGACTCCTACCTTTGCCGAAGATTGAAACACGKTRCTCATAATAAAGGGTGGGGGGNNTAAATAGAAGACTCAGCTGGGCAGCTCCGCGCCAGGCAGGGTCGCTCTTCGCAATCTCCGCTGCTTACGTCAACGGAGTTTCGCTAGAAAGATAGTCGTTATTCCCCTTTGGCGCATCCCTGTTCCGATAAAAAGACACGAAGAGTATCGGAAGTTCGRRTKMGCTCACTCRSCGGCNCTGCWAGSRCYCMGCTTGACCCTACTCTKTCTTGAGSGACTCTTTCAGRGCCTTTAGKGTTTCCATGGCTTGCCACGGGGTCAGGTTGTCCAGGTCCAAAGCYTCGATCTTGGCCTCKATGGGTGAAGGCGCGGGCGGGGTGTTCGGCTTGCCAAGTCCTTCGAATAATKCCAATTGCAGGCCCCCTGTAGGGGTGGGCAGGGTACCGGCCAATTGATTGTTTGCCGTGTCTGGCACCTGTTCGAGTTCGACCAGGATCTCTTTGGCACGCTCTACGAGTTCTTTGGGTACGCCTGCTAGACGTGCCACTTGAATGYCGTAACTACGGTCGGTTCCACCCGGAACGATCTTGTGGAGGAAGACGATCTCATCCCCCTTTTCACGGACGGCGATATTGAGGTTGTGAACCCCCTTTCGGCTGTCAGCAAGTTCTGTAAGTTGGTGGTAGTGCGTAGCGAAAAGCGTGCGGGCGTGGGCCTTGTCATGCAAGTGCTCTACGATAGCCCAGGCCAGGGCCAAGCCGTCATAAGTGCTTGTTCCGCGCCCGACTTCGTCCAGGATCACCAGAGAATTTTGCTTGGCGTTGTTCAAGATGTTGGCGATCTCGATCATCTCGACCATGAAGGTAGATGCGCCGCGAGACAGGTCATCCGCACTGCCCAGSCGGGTGAAAATTCGGTCGACAACCCCAATACTGGCCTGCTGGGCCGGTACGAAGGAGCCAATTTGAGCCAGCAGCACGATCAGGGCGGTCTGGCGGATGTAAGTGGACTTGCCAGCCATGTTGGGCCCGGTGATCAAACCGACCCTGTGGGAGTTTTGGTCGAGCAGGGTGTCGTTGGGCACGAACGGGTCGCCGTCGAGCAGGGCTTCGATGACGGGGTGGCGCCCCTCACGGATGTCTATGGTGGTGCCGTTCGTGATTTCCGGAGCCACATAGCGACCTAGGGCCGCAGTTTCGGCGAGGGAGCTCAGCACGTCGCACTCGGCCAGGGCGCGGGCGGTGGCCAGGATGCGGGGCACGAGTGTGGCTGCCTTCTGGCGTAGCCCCATGAACATGTCGTACTCCAAATCCTTGGAGCGGTCCTCGGCTTTGAGCACCTTGTCCTCGAATTCTTTGAGCTCGGGCGTGATGTAGCGCTCGGCGTTCTTGAGCGTTTGCTTGCGGATGTAGTTCTCAGGAACCCGGTCCACCTGGCCCATGGGGACCTCCAGGTAGTACCCAAACACGGCCGTGTAGCCGATCTTCAGGTTGTTCATGCCGGTTCGTTCGATCTCCTCCGCCTGGAATCGGGCCATCCAAGCCTTGCCATCGCCTGCAATTTGCCGGAGCTCATCGAGTTCGGCATTGACTCCGGATCGGATCAAAGACCCATCCTTCATGGAGATCGGCGGGGACTCCACCAAGGTCGAGCGCAGCTCGTCGACGAGGTCGCGCATGGGGTCCAGGCGCTCGTGTAAATCTCCCCAGGCCTTGGAGTAAACCTCTTCGGTCCGGCCCCGGAGGGGTTCGACCACTGCCAGGGAGCCTGCGAGCCCAAGCAGATCCCTGGGGGTCGCTCGTCCGGTGGAAATTTTGGCTACGAGGCGCTCGATGTCGAGAACGTCACGCAGCAGGGCGCGAATGTCCTCTCGCAGGAAGGGGTGATCGACCATTTCGCCCACGCCCCGTTGGCGATAGAGGATGGCGTCGACCTCGCGCATGGGTGCCAGCAACCACTCTTTTTGCAGGCGGGCGCCCATGGGCGTCAGGGTCTGATCTATCACTGAAAGCAGGCTACCGGCCCGATGGCCGTCCCGCTGGGTGACACAGAGCTCTAAGCAGGAGCGCGTGGCGCGGTCCAGGGTCATCCACTGGTTGTGGTCCGTGGAGTCGATGGAGAGGATGTGCTCGCAGCGTCCGCGCTGGGTTTCCTCCAGGTATTCGATGAGGGCGCCGGCTGCGGGCACCACCGGGGAATCATCCTCGATGCCATAACCTTCCAGGCTTTTGACCTGGAATTGCTCGTGCAGGGCGCGCAGGGAGGTGTCCCGTGAAAAGCGCCAGGCGGCACGCTCACTGAGCACGGGCCCGATCTCCTTGATCAGGGCAGCGGCTAGCTCCGGGTGGCTGTTGCCGAATTCGTCCGCCCACAATAGCTCGGCGGGTGCAATGCGGTTGAGTTCGTCCAGGGCCTTCTCCTTAGGAACGGAGGTGACCTGAAAACGGCCTGTGGATAGGTCCACCCAAGCCAGGCCGACCAGGTCGTCCTGGGGGAAGATGCTGGCCAGGTAGTTGTTGGAATTGGACTCGAGGGCGTTTTCCTCGGTCAGGGTGCCGGCCGTAACCACCCGGACAATGCCGCGATCCACGATGCCCTTGGTGGTGCGGGGGTCGCTGAGCTGCTCGCAAATTGCAACCTTGTGGCCCTTGCGGACCAGCCGCAGCAGGTGGCCTTCCATGGATCTGACCGGGACGCCCGCCATGGGCATGGCGTCCGGGCCTTTCGAACGCGAGGTCACCGCAATTCCCAATTCCTTGGCAGCAATCTGGGCATCTTGGCCGAAGAGTTCGTAGAAGTCCCCCATGCGAAAGAAAAGCAGGGCGTCCGGCTGTTCCTTCTTGGCCTGATTGAACTGGTCCATCATCGTGACCTTGTTCTTGCGCAGCGATTTGGAAGGGGTCTTTTTGGATGTGGACGATGTGCTCATGGTTTTGCCAACGAACAGTGTAAACGGGCGATGCTGGGCTGCCCAGCAAGCAGCCCATTCAAAAATCAGTGAATCCATGGGGGCCCCTTGTTGATCCCTTGGTGGCACGCTGGGAGCCTCCTAGACCGAGTGACCCTGTCGGAAGCCCACGGAATTTGGGTGGGTCGCACAGTTCCGAAGTTTTACGAACGGGTTGGCCGGGTTCTTGCTCTACGAGCCCCTGTGTGGATGACGACCCCGCCCAGCTGCCTTAGAATAGATCCCCTGTCCTCTGGGTGCCCCACTCCATGAACTCCTGCATAGACACTTCCGTCTTGAAACGCGTACTACTCTCCATCACCGCAGCTCTCTTCGTCTCCTGTGCTACCTACGTCGACAAGACTAGCGGAGCCATGGGAGCTTTCAGGAACGGGCAGTTCGACCGGGCTGAGAACCTGTTCTCGGACACAGACCGAACGGGGTCTACGTTTCTATCGGGGGCTGAAGCCGGTCTTGTGGCCTTGACCGCCGGTGATTTCGAAGCGGCTATTGAGCACCTGACCCGGGCGGCAGACTTTGCCGAAGAAGCGGAAAATGCATCCTTGGTCGATCCTGAGCGCCTCGTGGAAAGTTTGGCGTCTTGGACCTTGTCGGAAGGGGCCACGGATTACATGGGCGAGGGTTATGAGCGGGTGATGGTGCACACGTGTTTGGGGTTGGCGTACTTGGCCCAGGGAAAGGTCGAAGACTTGCTCGTCGAGGTCCGGCGTTCAAACGATTTGTTGGCCGCGGAACAGGACCTGTACGAAACCGAGTATGAGGCGGGGGGGTTCGGGCACTTGCTCTCGGCCATCGGATACGAATTGAGGGGCGAGTACGATGAGGCTTACATCGACTACCTGAGCATGTACGACAAGGGATTGGGTCGCGAGCTGGTGGGGCCTTCGCTCGTGCGCCTGTCCAAAAGCATGCACCGCACCGAAGACATCAATCGCTTTGCGCATGAGTTTGGTGAGGTCGCGGACATCCCGGAGGGKGCAGCAAAAATCATCCTCTTGGCTGGAGTMGGTCTCGGMCCCATGAAGYATGAAACCCGTTTGGATGTMCCCACGTCYGACGGGATTTTTTCGTGGGCCGTGCCCACGTTCTCGCAGCAGGATGCTTACGGCACCMACTTGGAGTTGAGCACGARTGACCTKGCTGCCTCGAGTGTGATCGTTGAAGACGTCACMKCCGTYGCGAAGAAAAAYCTGGAYGAYCGYATYRCGATGTTGAGCGTGAAGTCYGCRGTACGRGGCGCGCTGAAGCTSAAACTCACGCRYGARCTSGAGAARAAGCATGGTTCGGTGGGMTTCCTCGCCGGGCAGCTTTTCTCCATGGCCACGGAAAGGGCGGATCTGCGGTCCTGGCTGACCCTCCCCGCAACCTGGCAGGCCGCCCGCCTGTATCCGCAACCGGGCATTACGACCATTCGACTCCGCGCCATTGGCGGGGAGTCGATTGAATTGGGCACCTTTGATTTGGCGCCCGGTGAAACCATCTTTGTCTTGGCCCGTAGTTTGGGGCCGAGGCTATACGCCCATGTGCTTGGCGGCAGCCAAGTCGATCTGAGCAACCCTGAACCCGAAACGGTTCCCAACCCCAGTTCAAACCTATGAAGCTGAAACAACTACTGACCCTCTCTCTCCTTGCCCTGCCCCTGATGGCCTGCTCCTCCACGGGTTACGTGAATGAGAACGAAGCCGAAATGGTGGACTCGCATTACGGCCGTGGCGATCTCGATCGTTTGACGAAGGGCATGGTGGCTTCCCTCTTGGAATCCCCGGGCCTTAGCTACCTCGACCACAGTGGCAAGGGAGCCGACAAGCGCATCATCATGTACTTCGACAACATCGTGAACGAGACTCGGGAGCACATCTCCATGGGCTTGGTCCGCGATGAAATGCTGACGGGCATTGTTGGCCAGGGGCGCTTCCGCGTCGTGGCGGGCAAGGCTGGCCAGGACGAGATTGGCGGCCAGGTGCAGTTCCAGCAGAACGCTGGGCGCGTGGATCCGGCCAAGGCGCGGGCCTTCGGTAAGCAAGAAGGTGCAGACGTTGTCGTCTATGGCGCACTGCGCGACATCGTCAAGCGTGACGGTCGCTCCCTGGAGACCCTGGGCCGCAAGACCAAGGACGTCTACTACAACCTGTTCCTGCGCATGGAGAACATCGAAACCGGGGAGACCATTTGGGCTCACTCCGAGAAGCTCGCCAAGCGCGAAGTGATCAGCCTGTTCGGGCGCTAGGAATCCGGCTGTGAGAGCCCCAGATCCGCGATGAACCGGTCCTTGAACGCATCTCAACGTCGCTTCTGGCCCGAGTAGCGTTCAACTACGCGGGGGTCGGCGCTTCTTGACCTGCATCCGATGCCCGATCCCTCGCGAACCAGGGATTCTCGGCCGGGCCTCTAGCAGCCTGTTGAGCAAGATACCGCCCCGGTTGGCCATTTTCTGGCCCAACAGGGGTGTTCTTTTAACCGCAGGGTTTGCCCCTGACAGCGCACTCGGACCCTGGCACAATGGGCGCGTCCCCAGACCCCCAAAAGTCCATGAGTCAAGTTCACGATCCCGAGCCCTGGCGCTCGCGCTTCCCGATCCTTCAAGACACCACTTACTTGGTGAACCACAGCCTGGGCGCCATGCCTTCGGGCGTCGCCAAGCGCCTGCAGGATTACGCCGAGCAGTGGKCCACGCGCGGAGTGCGAGCYTGGACCGAAGGKTGGTGGTCSGCTCCGRTCGACGTGGGCAACGTGCTGGGYAAGATCATGAACGCCCCCGAGAACTCGGTGGTCATGCACCAGAACGTTTCGATCATCACGAGCATGGTCGCCAGCGCATTGGACTTCTCCGGTTCGCGCAATAAGGTGGTCTACACCGATCAGAACTTCCCGTCGAACATGTACGTGTGGGAAGGCTTCCGCAAGCAGGGCGCGAAGATCGTGGTGGTCAAGAGCGAGGACGAGGGCATCGTACCCACCCAGAAACTGCTCGACGCCATCGACGAAAGCACGCTAATCGTTCCGATCAGTTTGGTGTGTTTCCGCAACTCTTACCTGCAAGATGCCAAGGCGATTTGCGCCAAGGCTAAGGAAGTCGGCGCACTCGTCATGCTCGACACCTATCAGGCGCTTGGAACCGTTCCCGTGGATGTTCAGGAACTGGGCGTGGACATCGTCTGCGGCGGTTCGGTGAAATGGTTGTGCGCGGGACCCGGCGCCGGATACCTCTACATGCGGCCGGATTTGATGGATCAGTTGCACCCCAGAATCACGGGTTGGGCCGCCCACGCCGATCCGTTTGCGTTCGAGGAAGGCCCACAGCGCTATGCGCAAGGCCCGATGGGTTGGCTGCACGGCTCCCCGGCAGTCCCGTGTTTGTTCGCGGCGCTCGAAGGTTACGAAACGATCCTCGAAGTGGGGGTTCAGCCCATTCGCGAACATTCGATCAAGCTCAACAATGCGCTCTCCGAAGATCTCCAAGAGCGCGGTTTCAAGATCCATGGGCCGAAGAATGCTGAGCAGCGCGGYGGCACYTTGACCGTGGCSCTCRACAAGGAYGAAGACGGCCCCGCYTTYGTKCGCGCCCTCGAGTCACGCGATATMTTGATCGACCAYCGSCCSGGCGCAGGYYTGCGCGTGAGCCCGCACTTCTATACCCGCCAAAGCGAGTTGGAAGAAATGGCCGCGGCCCTTACCGAAATCCGAACTTCCGGCGCTTGGCGCGAACTCATCTCCCAGGGCGCGAGCTACTAAGCCATGTCGAATCCCGGACTGCACCTGTTCGATTTGCAGGTGGGCAAAGTATTGCTCAACCGCTACCGAATCGAAAAGACCATGGCCCACGGCCCTCTTTCCGCGCGTTTTAGGGTCCATGACCAGGAGACGAATTCGGACTTGGCCCTGGAGTTGTTCACGTCTGGACTGTTCGAAGGTCCTGGCCAAGCGAACTTCTTTGCGGAGCGTCTCACCGCCTACAGCGATGCGAACTCTAGCGTTGCCGTGCCCGTGCAATCGGTCGAGGTCACCGATGGCGGCGACGTCTTGCGCTTCTGCAATGTGCCCGGGACGACGTCCTTGCGCCAACGCTTGACGGACGAGGGKCRCTTGCGGCGCGAGGARGTTGTGAGCATGGTGACCACGCTCCTGGAGGGCTTGACCGAATTGCATGGGGACGGCATGGCCCACGGCGACTTGAAGCCGAGCACGGTGTTCGTTGGCGACGGTCAGGTTTGCACCGTCGAAGGCGGTGTGACCCCTGGTCTGTGGCGTGCGCAGCACATGGGCGCACGCACTTCGCTGATAGGTACCCCTTACTATTCGCCCCTGGAGCAGTTCAGTGGGGAGGCCCCGGATGCGGACGCGGATTTGTACGCGATCGGAACTTTAGCCTACGAAGCCCTGAGTGGATCGCTGCCGTGGTCCGGCCAGGGTTACATCGAAGTCTTTCAATCCAAAATGGAAGACAATCCGCCGCCTGTGGAATCCCGAGCCACCGGGATCCGTGTGGGAGAAGACCTCGAGCGCGTGATTCGTACAGCGATACGTGCGCGTCGAAGCGACCGCTACCAAGGGGCCCAAGCGTTCCTTGCTGATTGGAAAGCTGCCAGCAGCACAACGGAAAGTTGAGCCAAGAGAACCCYATGASMGATCCGCGTTTCCCCTTGGAGYTGCCCGAGGTTTTCAACCTCTGCGACTACTACCTGGACCACAACCTGAATGMGGGGCGTGCTGGRAAGTGTGCCATCGTGGATGAATCCGGGTCATGGACCTATGGTCAGGTTGCGGACCAAGTACGCCGTATGGCGGTGGTTTTGCGCGGCCAAGGTGTGCGCCCGGAAGACCGCGTTCTGATCGTGTTGCCCGACGCCATGCCATTCGTGACCGCGTTCTTCGGAACCCTGCGCGTGGGCGGGGTTTTCGCCATGGTAAACCCGCTTTTGAAGGCCAAGGACTTTGAGGGTTATCTGCAGTACACCAAAGCGCGGGTCGTGATTACCCACCAACGCGTGATGGGGGAAATGGCTGAGGCCGCGGCGAAAGTGGGCTTTCAAGGCAGTTTCCTCGTTGTGGACGGGGATGGATCGAACGGTTCTCTGAACTTAGCCGAGGCCCTGGCTGCCGCCGATCCCGATTGCGAAGCCGCAGCCGTGGAGCCCACGGGTCCCGACGACTTGGCCGGTTGGCTGTTCACTTCGGGCTCCACCGGACGCCCGAAAGCCTGCGTGCACATGCATCGCGACTTCGCCTACTCCACCGAAACCTACGCCATGCAAGTGGTGGGTTACCGGGAGGATGATGTGTGCGTGGGCGTTCCTAAATTGTTCTTTGGCTATGCCACGGGCACCAACCTGATGTTCCCGTTCCGAGTGGGCGCCACCTGCGTGCTCTTCGAAGGCCGTTCGACGGCGGACATGTTGCTCGACCAAATCGAACAGCACAAGCCGACCATCATGACGGGTGTGCCCACGCTCTTGAATAACATGCTGCGCTCCGATCGGGTCGACAGCGTGGACTTGTCCTCCTTGCGACTTTGCCTTTCCGCTGGGGAAGCCCTTCCCGAGCAGGTTTACAGCGCTTGGAAAGAACGTACAGGTGTGGAAGTGCTAGACGGCATCGGATCCGCGGAGATGTTTCACATCTACATCTCGAACCGACCTGGCGACGTGCGCCTCGGCAGCCTGGGCAAATTGGTTCCCGGCTATTGGGCCGAGATCCTGGGTCCGGACGGCGAGGTCCTCGAGACCGGAGCCTCTGGCTGCCTCCGCATCTACGGCGGCTCCACCGCCATGTGCTACTGGGCCAACAAGCAGTCCTCCCAGGAAACCTTCCAAGCCGAAGCGTGCACCACTGCCGACATTTTCCGCGAGGACGAAGAGGGCTACTTCTACTATGAAAAGTAATAGGCTCTGTCTTACCAATTTCTTCTAACACCCAAACACTGCGCTGTTCATCCTGCCAATAACGGATTCTAAGTCCCGTATAA
>JAESRM010000117.1 GCA_016764635.1 Planctomycetota bacterium | reverse complement strand
GGGCCGCTTTATGAGGCCCAGGACCCACATTTTGGGCCAGAAAAGGCAGAAATCGGGGTTGGAGGGAGGCCTGGGCTAGCAGGAAGTGGCCCCTGCCGCTATCATCCTGGCCTCCAAGCGGTAGGGCGTTGTGCCTGACCCGCCCCTGCAAGCGGTACGGTATACCAGCGACCAGGGTTTCGATGGTGGTCCTTCGGGGCCTTACACGAGGATGTCCTATGCCGAAAATGAAATCGAAGAGCTCGGTAACGAAGCGCTTCCGCACAACAAAGAGTGGCAAGCTTAAGTCTGCCCGCCCGCAGCGTGGTCACATGCGAGCCAACAAGAACTCGGCTTTCCGCCGCAAGAAGCGCACCTCCCTAGTCACCACGGGTGCCTGGGCCAAGTTGCTAGTCCGCATGATGGGGTCCAAGTAATATGGTACGCGTAACCTACGGCGCTCCCCGCGCCAAGAAGAAACAACGTCTGTTCAAGCAGGCTCGCGGTTACCGCGGCGGTCGCTCCAAGCTTTGGCGCACCGTTCAGGAAACCCTGCTCCGTTCATGGGCCTACGCCTACCGGGACCGTCGCCAGAAGAAGCGCCAGTTCCGCCGACTTTGGATCCTGCGTATCAACGCAGCGGTTCGCATGCGCGGTATGAACTACTCCACGTTCATCGACGGCCTGAACAAGGCCAAGATCGACCTGAACCGTAAAGAGCTCTCCGAGATGGCGATCCACGACCCGGCCACCTTCGACGTTATCGTCGAAGAGGCCAAAGCGGCACGCGTCTAATTCTTAGCTTGCCTCCGATCGAATCGGAGCATTCAGCGGGTTCGTCCGCGACAATGCGGCCGTCAGGTTTTCCTGGCGGCCGTTGTTTTTTATCCTTGGCTTGGTTGCTCAAACAATCAGAACCTGAGATCTCGATGGGGGAGTTCCTCCAGGCTTCGGCCCAATCAAAACATTGACCTGTAGCGAACTTGTCCTCTAGCGACCCCGACCTCTAGCGACCATGACCTCCAACGAATTGAATCCAGAAGAGTTGAAAGCACAGGGCTTGCAGCGCGCTGCCAGCGCGGCGAACGAGTCAGAGTTGAAGGCTCTCGAGCGCGAGTACCTGGGCAAGGGCGGTGTCATTCAAGGTCTGCTCTCGGCCATCCCTACCCTGGAACCGAGCGAGCGCGGTGCAGCCGGCAAGCAAGCCAACATGCTGAAAGGCGCGTTGAGCGTGGCCTTCGAAGCACGCAGCGCGGAGTTGGCATTGGAAGCGGTCGAAGGCGAACGCTTGGCGACCGGCTTCGACGCCACCATGCCGGCACCCGGCGTGGAGCGCGGCAGCCTGCACCCGATCACGCAGGTCACGCGCGAACTTGAGGACCTATTCCACTCCATGGGTTACACCATCCTGGACGGCCCCGAGGTCGAAACCGATCACAACAACTTCGAGGCCCTGAACATCCCCGCCGACCACCCGGCGCGCGATAGCCAGGACACCTTCTACTGCAACAAAGAAGGCAGCCTCGTATTGCGCACGCACACTTCACCTGTGCAAGTGCGCGCCATGAAACACCTGAAGCCGCCTTTCCGCGCCGTGGCGCCCGGCAAGGTCTTCCGTCAGGAAAGCACCGACGCCAGCCACGAACATACCTTTCATCAGATGGAAGGCTTGGTCGTGGGCAAGGACATCTCGGTCGGCCACTTGATCGGCGCCATGAAGACCCTGCTCGCAGGTATTTTCGGCAAGGAGATCGAAGTGCGCTTGCGCCCCGGATACTTCCCTTTCGTCGAGCCGGGTTTCGAACTCGACGCGCGCTGTCCTTTCTGCACGGAAGGTTGCAGCGTTTGCAAACGCACCACCTGGATCGAACTTCTGCCCTGCGGCCTGGTGCACCCCAGCGTGCTGCGCGCCGGCGGCATCGACCCCGAAGAGTGGAGCGGTTTTGCGTTTGGCTTGGGACTCTCCCGCTTGGTGATGCTGCGTTTCGGCATCGATGATGTGCGCCACCTTTTGAGTGGCGATCTCCGTTTCTTGGAGCAATTCTAAACGGCAGTTCTAGAACGCCCGGACAATACACATGAACATCTCATACCGCTGGCTCAGCCGACACGTGGACCTCACGGGCATCAGCCCCGAGGAACTGGCCGACAACCTGACCCTTTCCACCGCCGAGGTCGAAGGCATTGAGCCCTTCGCTCCGCACATGAATGATGTGGTCGTGGGCCACGTGCTCGAGCGCGTGCAGCACCCCGACGCGGACAAGCTTGGCGTGTGCCAGGTGGACGTGGGCGATGGGGAAGTGCTCAACATAGTTTGCGGCGCGCCCAACGTGGCCGCCGGTCAAAACGTGGCGGTGGCCAAGGTTGGCACGCGCCTGCCCGGCGACTTCAAGATCAAGAAGTCCAAGATTCGCGGCGTGCCGTCCTACGGCATGATCTGCTCCGAGTCCGAACTCGACTTGGGTGATGGGCACGACGGCATTTGGGTTTTGCCCGAGGGCCTCACGCCCGGCATGCCCGTGGCGGAAGCGCTCGACATGCAGGACTGGATCATCGAGATCGACAACAAGTCCCTGACCCACCGCCCCGACCTGTGGGGTCACCGGGGTTTGGCCGGTGAAGTCGCCGCCATCTTCGAGCGCGAGTTGAAGCCGCTCGATGTGTCCTTGCCCGAGCTGGGCGACGGCAAAGCTTTCCCCGTGCGCGTGGACGATGCGGCTTGCACCCGTTACGTGGGTTTGGCCATCGACGGCGCGAAACAAGAGGCTTCCCCTGAATGGCTGCGCTTCTTGCTGCTCGCCGTGGGGCAACGCCCGCTCGATCTGCTGGTCGACCTGTCGAACTTCGTCATGCTCGACCTGGGCCAGCCGAACCACGCTTTCGACCGCAGCGGTCTGAGTGAGCATGGCATCGTCGTGCGTCGTGCTGCTGACTGCGAGAAAATGATCACCCTGGATGAAGTGGAGCGCGATCTTTCCAAAGCGGACCTGTTGATCACCGACGGGACTCGCCCCGTGGCCCTGGCCGGCATCATGGGCGGCCTGGATTCCAAGGTGGAAGGCGATACGAGCCAGCTGCTTTTGGAAGTCGCCACCTTTGCGCCCGCCGTGATCCGTCGCACGTCCTCGCGCCTCGGTCTGCGCAGCGATTCCTCAGCACGCTTCGAGAAAAACCTGGACCCGCTGCTGCCCGTAGCCGCAGCCGGTCACTTCGCGCGCCTGTTGAAGGATCTGCAACCCGACGTGACGTTCCCGCTGCAGCTGTCCGACGCCGGCGACTGGACCGACCCGAGTCTGACCATCGACGTGCGCGGTGAGCGCATCCGTAGCCGCCTGGGCATCGACCTGGACGACGCAG
Source organism: Planctomycetota bacterium (assembly GCA_016764635.1). Taxonomy (GTDB): domain Bacteria; phylum Planctomycetota; class UBA1135; order UBA1135; genus NORP259. The sequence goes on along the minus strand of JAESRM010000117.1, from coordinate 9,298 downwards.
GCATCGCCGCCATCCTCGAGCGTTTGTACYTGAAGCCTAAGCTTGCGAACGGCGTCATCACCGTGCATGTGCCCGCCTGCCGTGCCACCAAGGACTTGGGCATCGAAGAGGACCTGGTCGARGARGTCGGTCGTATCTACCGCTACGGCAACGTGCCCACGCGCGCCCTGATCGGCGCCATCGAACCCGTGGCCCGCGATGCGCGCCGCGAGCTGGTGCGCAGCTTGCAAGACCGCCTGGCCGGTGGTGCGCGCTTCCATGAGTCCATGGGATACTCCTTCGTACCCGACAGCCTGCTGAAAGGCCTCGGCATCATCGACGAGCCGCGTGTGAGCGTGATCAATCCGGTGGCCGAAGGCATCTCCAAGATGCGCCGCAGCCTGACCCCGAGCCTGATCGACGCGGCCCTCAAGAACCGTGCACGCTTCGCAGAAGTGGCGCTCTTTGAGGTCGGCAAGGGTTACCAGCCCGTGAGCTCGGACTCCAAAACCGAGCCCAAGGAAGTACACCTGCTGGGTGCCGTGTTGGCCYTGGCYCCSGACRSSWCGCGCACYTTYCGCGAGACCGCCCTGGCGCGCTTGCAAGCCGTCGCCGTGGATCTGCTGACCTSCCAAGGCATCGTGGTGGCAGGCCCCGAGGCCATGGACGACGTACCCGCCTGGGCCCATCCCAAGAAGTGCCTGACCATCAAGAGCGCCAGCACCCAAGCGATCCTGGGTTTCGTCACCCAGCTCGATCCGGGCGTCAGCGTCGAGGTCGGCTTCGCCGGTGACATGGCCAGCGAGGTCGCCGTCTTGCACCTGTGCATCRACGCCCTGCTCGGCGAGTCCTTGACCGGCTTCGTGTACCGTCCCATGCCCAAGTTCCCCGAGGTCAAAGTCGACGTGGCCATCCTGGCCCCCGACTCGATACCTGCCGCCGACTTGGTCACCTTGATCGAAAAAGCCGGCAAGGGCATCGTGGCCCACGTCGAACCCTTCGATGAATTCCGTGGCGATTCCCTGCCCGAAAACTCCCGCTCCCTAGCCTTCCACGTGCGCCTCTACTCCGAGACCCGCACCCTGGCAGACAAGGACAGCCAAAAGTTCCTCAAACGCCTGACCGCCTCCCTCACCGAAGCCGGCGCAGAACTCCGCGGCGCGTGAATACGGTATCCAATACCGAATTCACCCCTGAACAAAAAAGACCACTGCAATGACTGATAACGAAAAGAGCCCCCTGCGCATGTTCGAGTCCATCTTCTCCACCGAGGACATGGACCAGGACCGTAAGGCGGTCTCCCTCTTCCTCGACGAGTACCTGGCCACCGGCAAGGTTCCGGAAGTCCCCTTGCTGGCCAACGGCGCCATCCGATTGGATGGCCGTCGCGAGCCCATAGGTCAGGGCTCCTGGAAATGGTCCGAGATGCACGGCAAGTACACCGGTTGCATGTTCTGGAGCGAGGAAGCCTGCAACACGTTCGAGCACGTCGCAACCAAGTACCCCGATCGTTCCAATGTGACGATCGGACGCATGGCCTCTGCCAAAAAACTGCGCGACCACAGCCTCGAGCACGAGCACGTTTTTCCCCGCAAAGCATGGGTGGAGATGATGACCCCGAACATGGGGCAGTGGGAAGCCGGCAACTCCGAGGAACTCGCCGCCCGCATGGACGAATTCTGCATGGCCTGCATCGTGACCCACAAAGAGCATCAAGAGCTCAGCGACCGAGCCTACTCCAGCAACCCCTGGATGCGCTACAAAGGCACATCGATCCGCCTCAAACGCAACCCCGATTGGCCCGACCAACACCGCCAGTGGATCGAAACCGCAGGCCTCGTCGATCCGATTGCTTGAGGGTGTTTCGGGATCGTTCCCGACCGTAACTCGGCATGGGGTGCAGACCGTGCTGGGCGCAGGCTTGGAGAGGGGGGGGCGCAGGCGGGGAAGGTGTAGCAGGTCCACCATGCTCCCTTCCCTTCCTACGTCGCGCCCCTTTTCTTAGCGTAGGACAAACTCAACCATCGGTTGCATTGGGGCGAGTTGCAATGGGAACTCGCCGGATAGGCCGGAGTCCGTTTTGGCTTTCAGGGTGTAGCTTCCTGCCGGAGCGCTTAACCCGAATAGGCGGATTTTGCCATCCCTCGCACTGTCTCGATCAAATTTAGGTTTCGCGAAAACGAGCTGACCCTGCGCATCGAAGACTTCGACCTGCATCCATTTCCAAGGGTCATCCGGGTTTTCTACCTTCACGGAAACGCTGTTCTCTTGACCCAAGTCCACGGGGATTTCCAAGCGTGTCGTCTCTCCGGATCRGATCTCAATCCACGTGCTGGGGATGTGCCAGGGCTCGGTCCGATTCGTTAGCAGCCAGCGTCCGGGGACGAGAGCCGCGGTCTTGTAGAAGCCATCTTCGAGCACTAAATCCTGGGTAGCCATTCCTTCGCGGTCCAAGGACAATCGGAACCTGGAATCTGTATTTGCTGGAAGGCCACCAAGGGTCAATTCGATGGTTCCAGGGGCCGTTGGAGTGAGGACCCCAACGTTCTTGGATTCCCCTGGTCGAAGGTCGAACCACTCTCCCGAAAACTGAACCTTCATGTCATGTGCGATTTGCAATTGATAGCGCCCCGGACTGAGCGGGCCATGGCGAAAGCGTCCCGAATGGTTATCAAACTGGACGAATAGGCCCGAATCGGAATCGCTTTTCCAAAGCAGGAGCCTTGCATTGGGGGCAATGCCGCTGCCGTCTTCGGTGCTGGCTCCTAGGGTTCCCTCGACCCATGCACTGGGGGCTTGCGCTAGGTCTACCGTGACAATCAAGTCCAGGGTGCCCGCTTCGACATCGTGTATCTTGACCATAGTGTGGGTGTACGAGCCCCCCGGTCCGAAGCTCAAATTGTGGGAGCCCTCCCCCAAGTTAACGAGAAGGAATTTTCCAAACGTGTCCGTCGTCGCATTGCGTGGATAGGAGCGTACCAGCGGATTTGCACTCCTAGCACCGACACGCCAGTCAGGAAGGGGCTTCCCATCGCCATCCATCACAATACCCGTGATGATTTGGCCTTGATTGAGCACCAAATCGACTTGGGTGACAGTATCCGGGAGACATTTGTACGACCATTTTGCCTTGCCCCGATTGGGCTCCTTCCAGGTGGGGGACGCGTTGACCTCTTGCAATCCCGGAGGGATGCCCTCGATGCGAAAGTGTCCGGTGGAGTCGGTTGTTGCCGTGGGCGGTGGGACGAAGTGCTCATACCAGCCCCCGCGGATTTCCTTGGCAATTCGGACCCTACCCGCTGCTACTGGTTGGCCTTCGGAATCGAGAAGTTGGCCCTCCAGAATTYCACCTGGAGTCAAGCGAACGTCCACGGGTTGGCTGTGGCCCAAGACGATATCAACGGATCCCGACCATGCGGGCCAGCCAGGTGCGGTCACCCAGATGGACTGGGTGCCCAATGGCAAATCGCTTGGTAAAGTGAAGTGTCCGGATTCGTCGGTTCGCACGCATGCCGGGTTGGGAGCTGTGCCTCGCTTTCCGTTTTTCAGTTCAACATTGAAGCCCCCGCGCGGACCAGCGACCACCGTGGCGCCAGCGACGGGGTTGCCATCGACATCCCGCACTTGGCCGTGGCAGGTTCCGCCCGGGGCGCCCAGCACCAATTCCGCTTTGAGGCGGTTGGCGGTCCCTGCCGGCAAACTTTCGACTTTGACCGTCGCGGAAGCTATGTGTCCTTTGGAACGTGCGCCAAACCGGGCGCTTGAACCGACGTGGGTAAGGAGTAACTGGCCGACCGCGTTGGTGACACCGAGTTTCCTAAGGGTTGACCATTGACTCCACTTTGGTTCGCCCCAGATTTCAGCGAATGGAGCTGGTGACCCGGACTCGTCGGTGATCGTGAACTCTATGGTTTCGCCAGGGGGGCGAACGTAGTCTAGTGTCGTTTTTACTCCCGCTTCGATTGTCGCTTTCGTGACTTTCCACACTGTGCTGGTTGCCACAAAGACCTCGCCAGGAAGCAAGTTCTCGAAGTGCGCTTGACCGGCCTGGTCGGTTCTTAGAAGCAAAAGCTCTTGTCTGGAAGTGCCGGGAAGCTTGGCTCGGATTTCCATCTCCACGTCGGGTAACAGTTGCCCAGACTCAGACTTCAAGGTGATCAACAAGCTGCCCAGGTCTTCCCTCGTAGATCCTTCCGCCAGGATTTGCTGACGCACGGTTGTTCGCGCGATCGGCTCCGGGAGGGGGTCGGCGGGAGGGGCTTTTGTGCCTTGCGAAACGGCGATCAAAGCTTGGTTGGCTTCGTCCGTGCCCAAGCCTGTCGAGTTTGCTTGCAAAGCAAGGTAGGCGGCTCCACCGAGGAGTAAANAKMSRGCWGNRRCANGMCRRTMKYSRYKKCNWTSRTRMYGMKKKGARYGNMWRYCGACRMYMSMGGMMWGWGKSCSAMCCCGCTTGGGGCGACCGGTGCGGGCAAAAGGGGGATCAAAGCCGTGAGCCACTTTTGGCGATCGCCGCCGGACTCGCGGTCCAAGCGCTGACGCAATTCTTCTCTGGCGCGCAGCAGGCGGGAGCTGATGGTCTTGACCGGTGCGTTGAGTTTCTCCGCGATGACCTGGGCGGGTAGATTTTCAAAATAGCGCAGGTACAGAACTTCCCGATGGTCGGGTTTGAGAGCGAGCAAGTGCCCCATCAACCGGCTCTGAATCTCGAGTTTCTCCGCTCCCATATTGGCGCCAATTGCTTCCGGGCGGGCCGCTACTTGCTCACGATGGTTGCGTCGACTCTCGGACAAACGCCGCTCCGTTGCACGGCTGCGCAAAACCCGCGCGAACCAGTTCCCAAGCGACGACCCCTCGCGAGGAGGATTCCGCTGCGCAGTCAACCATGCCTCTTGCAGCAAGTCCTCCGCGTCTTGATGACGCGAACCACTCAGCTGCATGGCTAGCTGCCTCAGGAACGGAGTGTTGCGGAAGGCAGCTTCCAGATCTTCCAGGGTCGGTTGGGTCATGTCGCGTGGGGGAGGCCCATGGCCTCACCCTAACGAACGACACCCGCTTTCGGGGGACCGCAGGAACTTTGAGTTTCTTTGATCGAGGTTAGGCGCAAGCCCTCCCCAGAACGGCGCGTGTGGAACTCGACTTGGGGCGGGGAAACAATGTGCGCCCTATCAACCGCTCGCTTAATTTTCATTTCCCCAATGGCTCGCTCCTTCGGGTGCTGTGATTTCATTGCGGGAACAGAAAGGGGGGCGTGGTGACTCATCCAGCACAGCACAAGCTTGGCGACGGGGGCCCAACTCCAGGCAACACCTTAATGTCACATCCATCCGCCTCAAACGCAACCCCGAGTGGCCCGATCAGCACCGCGCATGGATCGAAGCTGCCGGGCTCGTCGATCCGATTGCTTGAGAGTGTTTCGGGCTAGGCCCCGACCACAATCAGGCACGGGCTGCAGACCGTACGGGAGTCAAGCTTGGTGAGAGGGGAGCCGCAGGCGGGGCAGGTTGTTGCGGGAGTATCCACGCCTTCTTGGAACCACCCATAGAAGGCTGGGTGGTGCTCATTTAGCTCCACTGCGGCTTGCATGCCTCTGCGATTGACCGGGCTTGTCAGGGCTAGGAGCTGATCCCGCGCCCACTCTTTGAACTCGCCGCTGTCGAGCCAGAGGAGGTAGAAGCAATCATGGAATTTTTGCCAGCTAGCGAGTTCATCGGCGAGCGGTGCGGGGAACCCAATAGCCTCGGGCGACACTTCCCGGATGCAGCGCATGCAGGCAAGGGGGCAGCTCGACAGGTGCGCCACGAGTATGATCGGCGGCGAGTCTGTGCACTTGCACAAGTCTTCCAGGGGGGTGGGCGATGGGGCTCGCAACTTCGCATAGGGGTCTTTGGATTCAGGCATGGTGTCGATTCCGCTCGTGCTAGGCTGCTTTGGTCGCGAGCAGTTTGGCCAGGCCCATTTGGGTGATTCCTAGGGCAAGGAGTGAGCGCATGAGTAGGTCGATGCTGACGGAGGGGTCTGCGGATTCCATCTTGGCCACGCGGGATTGGCTTGAGTCCAAAAGGTCTGCAAGAGCCTGCTGTGTGAGGCCTTTGTCCGTGCGTTCCTTGCGCAAGCCGGCGGCCAATGTGATTTTGATTTCAATCAGGATCGATTCTTCAGCACTGAGGTTGAGGAAGTCTGAGGTGTTGCCAAGTTTCCATCCGGCGGCTTTGAGTTGTTTGATACGTGTCTTATTCATTTCAGTCGTCCAAGCTGTCGTAGCGTGCGGCCTGTTGCTTACAAGTCTTGATGATGGTCTTGGGGGTTGCTTGAGTGTTCTTGCTAAAGACTTCGAGGATCAGGATCGCGTCGGAGTCCAGTCGCAACAGGATTCGCCAGGTATTGGGATTGTCGGGTATTCGAAGTTCCAAACATCGGGGCCCGATGGCGGGCATCGGTCTCGCGTGGGGCATTGTCAGGCTCATTCCCAGTTGCAGTTGGCGCAGCAGGAATCCTGCATTCAGACGTGCTGCTTTTGAAAGTGGAGGAGTTTTGACTTCGCCATGGAGCCAAACCAGGGGTTTTGTGAAATGGGCTATAGCAGTATATGTCAAATGTGACATACGGTCAAGGGGCGGGGCTCTAAGGGCCTTAATGACTGATCCCATGGGGCTCCGGTTGCAGCTGGCGCGGGATTTCAATGAATATCCTGGAGGCGCTAGGGGGCGAATGGCCCGTGAGGTAGGTCTTGAACCTACATTCGCAACTAATCCGTTTGACTGAAGCTTGGCGCCAGGGCGCGTATGCGGTGGTGTTTGGCGATTTCCTGGGCGGTGCTTTCTGGGACTCCGGCTTGGTTGGCGAAGTGAGGCCAGTGGTGCACGGCGTCTAGGACTTCGTCCAGGATGGCGAGGGCGTGGCCGCGTTTTAGGGGCAGTAGTTGGCCTAGGGTTTTGAAGTCGTTGCGCGTGAAGTTTTCGGTCTTGCCTTGCAGGCTCATCTGGTGGCAGGAGGTCCAAGCGCCGGTGGGGTTGAAGGCGAAGACCATGTCGAAAGCGGGGGACAGGTGCCAATGGCCGGCTTTGTCCATCAGGAAGGCGATGTTCTTGGTGTGGTCGTCCTGGTTGCGCGCGACGATGTTGAAGGCGGCGCGGCGGAATTGTTCCTCGAGGGAGGAGTGCGGCAAATGCAGTTGGCGCATGAGGGCGATGGCTTGCTCGTAGGAATGCGCGCCCGCTTGATTGAAGTCCAGGTGGGCCAGGGCGCACAGGGATTGTTGATGCAGCTTTTCACCGCTGTCGCTGCGGTCGAAGCGGCGCGTGATGAAATGGGCGCGACCGTTTTCTTCGAGCAGGCGGCACTCGGACATCTGAATACCGGCGGCCTTGGCCATTAGGCTGTAAGCGTATTCGATGCGGCCGTAACCTTTGGGGTCTGCCAATTCTTTGTCGCGGTTTTCGCTGATGCCGTCGAACTTGATCAACCAATGGGTGAAGCCCGGTAGCAGGTCCAATTGGCCCGAGCGCATTTCGCCGGTTTCTTCGTTCCAGGCCACAACGGCTTTGGCGCGCGCGCCGCCTGCGGAGGTGCCCACGCGCAGGATGTCGGCCATGGCGCGCGAGTCATCGCCCGCGGAGAGGCGTGCGCTGAAATGCTCCCGGTCGCTCAGGACCAGGCTGGCCAGGTCGATCAGGGCGGGCAGGTCCAAGGGAGCTTCGTTGGGGGTGAAGGGACTCTCGGCGGGTTCGAATTCCAAGGCGCCCATGGCGCGGCGGCCCGTGTAGCACAGGCGCTCCACCGGGTTGAAGCTCTCCGGATTGCGTCCTTGTCCCGCGAGCCAGGCGTTGATCAGCGCGTTGCCGAAGCGGTCGGGCAATACGTCAGCCAGCAGCCCGGGAAGGCCGTGGTAGGTGTCCCGGGCCAGTCCAGGGAAGGAGTAGATGCGCGGCGAGAGTGGCATGTGTATGGGGGCCACTTGGATTCCACTCTCCACGAATGCCGGTTCATACTCGAAGAAACCCAGCTGCGCGCTCGGGTCCCAAAGCACGGCGCCGATGGGGCTGTTCCAGAGCTTTACCTGGGCCTTGATCACTTGTCTTCACCCCATTGCCAGGGGCCCGCCGGGGGCGTCGGACCTGGGCTCGAGGCCCTCTGGCGTTGCTTGCGGTCGTGGTGCACCATCTGCAGTGGGGAGACCGGGGTCGTGGGCACCAGGGCGTCCAGGTTGCGCGCAAGATCCAAGGCGCGCAGGATGCGCACCAGGTTGGTCAGTTGGGTGGACTCGCCTTGCTCCAGGCGCTGGACCGTGGCCCGGGACACGCCGGCTTCCGAGGCCAGGTGGGATTGGGTCCAGTTGCGTCTGAGGCGCTCTCCGGCCAAGCGTTGGCCCAAGGACTCCAAGAGCTGAGGATCGGTGGGATGGTCTGATTTGCCCGTTTTAGCGCCTCTTATTTGATGCATAGTTAGATTGTCGCCTATTTGAGCATCTATTGTGATGCTTTAGTGGATTTAGCAAGGCGTGGCGTCAAAAGTGGCGCTTAATGATCTATTCGATAGATAACGCAGTACTATTGAGGCGTTGATGTGCTCGCGTGAACCTTCGGAGTTGGGTTGGGCTTGCCCAGTGCAGGGTTCAGGGCCTGCCCCTTTGCCCCGTCAAACAATCGGGTCGGGACAGTATTCCCTGCGCCCGCAATCCGTGCAGTGTTTGCCCAGGTAGAGGGTGTCGAGCTCCTCCATGAGGGCTTCGATGGTTGCGCTGTCGTCGGTCAGCATGCCGGCTTCGAAGTTGCGGTTTTTTGGGGATTTGGCGCCCAGGCCGGCTCCGGTGAGGTTGGCCGATCCGATGTAGGCCAGGAGGCCGTCAATGATGATGACCTTCATGTGCATGCGCACGCAGATGATGCGTTCGAAGCGGTCGTTGTTCAGCAGGCCTGGGAAGCGGTCGAAGTCCTTGCGGAAGGCGGGGCCCGGTTCCTTGGCGTGGATGAGGCGCACGTCTACGCCTTGCTTGACCAGATCGTCGAGGACCGAGAGGAAGGGCACGAAGCGCCTGCCGGGGCCTTCCACGTACACGTCCTTGATGTCCGCGGTGGCGATCCAAAGGAAGCGCTTGGCTTTCGGGATCTCCTTATCCATGACCCGCTCGTAGTGGGCTTCGTTCAGGATCAGCTCGTGCATGGGGGTTGGCTTAGGCGCTGGGGAAGGCCGCCGGCGCGGGGGCAGGTGGCCGGCCCGTGGCTCACTTGGTTCCCACGGCGACGACCAGTTCGCAGGGGCCGCTGAAACCGTCGGGGGTTTGGAACTCGTTGAGTTTTGCCTCGATCTCCTGCCAGGCTTC
>JAESRM010000116.1 GCA_016764635.1 Planctomycetota bacterium | reverse complement strand
CACCCTGGAGGGATCCACACTCAGGCGTAGGAAAGCGACCGGTTGGCGGCCCGGTTCCAGGAAGCCGTGGTAGGCGTCCTTCAAGACTCGGATCAGAAGTTTGTCGCGCAGCATGCGGCCGTTCAGGAACCACATTTGACGCGAGGTGTCGCGCCGGGAAAAACGCGGCGGCGCCACATACCCCACGATTTGCATGCCATTGGACGATGCTTCCACCGGGACCAATTCATCGGCCAAATCGGCCCCGAACGTGCGTCGAATGCGCCCCAAGAAATCCATGTCGGGCTCCACGTCAAAGACGCGCTTGCCATCGCTGGTCATCACAAAACCCACGCCATCGTGGGCCAATGCCAAACGCTGTACCACATCCACGCAGCGCGCCAACTCGGTGGAGGTGCGCTTGAGGAAATGGCGGCGGGCCGGGATGTTGTAGAACAGGTCGCGCACTTCCAAGGTGGTACCGCGCGGACCACCCGCTTCCACGACCGGTTGCACGCGACCGCCTTCGGCTATGACGCACGCGCCCACTGCGGCATCCGCAGGCCTTGACAAAATCCGACAACGGGCCACGGAGCCCATCGAGGCCAGGGCCTCCCCACGAAAGCCCAAACTCGAGATGTGTTCCAGGTCGGCGGACTCGCTCAGCTTGCTGGTGGCGTGACCTTCGAAGGCCAAGGCCAAATCTTCCGCGTCCATGCCGACACCGTCGTCCACCACGCGCACCAGCCCCACTCCTCCAGCCTCCAGGTCCACCCGGATTAGGGAGGCTCCCGCGTCCAAGGCGTTCTCGGTGAGCTCTTTGACCACGGAGGCGGGCCGTTCGATGACCTCGCCTGCGGCGATCTGGTTGCGAACAACCTCGGGAAGTAATGCGATGCGTCCCAAAGGGAACTCCTGACAAGGGGGGAAACGGGCGGGGGGGTGGATGTTAGCACCTGGACCCCCGGGACGGGAGTCAACGGCGCGTCTTGCGGCGCCAGGAAAGCGCCAGGGCCACAAAATCGTTGGCATCGATGGCGGCACCCGTACGGGAGCGCACCTCCAGCTCCTGAATGTCCCTATAAAGGCTCTTCCACTCGGCAGGAGGTCGCAGGGCCAGTCGAGCCTCGAAGGCCTTGGCCGCCACGGGGGAGGCTTTGACCCCGGCGGCTGCCCTAGCGTCCGCCACGCTGGCGCCTGCGGCCAGGGCCTCGGCCCCGGCAGCCAACTCGCGCAACTTGCTCGAGAGGGCTGAAATCAGAAGGGCGATCAAAGCGCCCCGGTCCAGGGTGCGCGCACCATCGCGCCCTTGGAATCCCGATTGAAAGAGGGTCTCAATGCCCGAGGTCGCGCGCGCCAAATCGCCGGCCAGCATGGGGTCGGCCAGGGTGAAGGGCGAAGCGCTGCCTTCCCAAACCACCTGGTCGCGCAGATTGCCGCTGCCGTCTTTTTCGCCTTGCTGTACGCGATCCAGTTGGCGATCCAAGGCAAACAAGTCGTTGCCCGTGGCCGCCACCACATAGGCAGCCTGGTCGGCCCCCATCGGGATTTTGCGCTGACGGGCCCGGGCCACCAGCCACAGCACCAACTCCGCCTTGCGCGGATCGGGATCCCAAGGCGGCGGCGAATCCCACAGCTTGCGGCAACCGATATTCCAGGCCCCGCCCTCCACAAGACTTTTGACCAATGTGTGCGTGCCGCGCAAGCCCGCGCCCACCAGCACCACCATGCTGCCATCGCCACTGGCCACGCGCGCCAGCACGGCGTCGGGAAACGCTTTGGCCCCAGACACGGCGGTTTTCTTGAGCAAGGCGTCGGCGCCCTTCACCAGGAACAAGCGCGAGCTGGCGAACAAAGCGCCACCGAGCAAATCCCCCACCAAATCCCTTATTTGAAAGTCTGGATCGGCCGTATCGTAGCGGCACAATTCCAAATCCCCAGCGGCCCCGGCCTTCAGCAAAATGGCCAAAGCCTGATCCACGAAGAAGCGTTCCTCACCGCGCAGGATGACCGCGCTGGGCAGATGGGTTGCAGAGACTTCCCGAGCCAGTCGCTGAATCTCTTGCGGAGGTGCGGGTTCCGCCTTGCGTTTGCGTGCAGCCATTAGAGTCCGGCGCCCCCGCCCGCAAAGTTCATGTCGAGAATCAACCCAACGAAGAGCATCACGCCAATGCAACCGTTGATCGTAAAGAAGGCCAGGTTCACCCGGCTCAAGTCATGCGCTTTCACGAGGCTTTGCTCCCATGCCAAGAGACACGCGCTGGCCGCCACAGCCACGCCGTAAATCCACTGCAAGTTCGCACTGCAAGTGAACAGCACCAGGCAAACCACCGTGCCCACGTGCAGTCCGCGCGAGATGAGCAGGGCCTTGGAAACGCCAAAACGTGCGGGGATCGAATGCAGTCCATGCTCCCGATCATAGTCCGCATCCTGGCAAGAATAAATCACGTCGAAGCCCGCCACCCAGGTCCACACGGCCAAGGCCAACCAGCCGACCGGATGCAAAACCCCTTGCAGCTCCCCCCGGATGGCAATCCACGCGGCCAAGGGCGCCAGGGCCAGGGACAAACCCAGGACCAGGTGCGCCAGAAAACTGAATCGCTTGACCAGGCTGTACCCCAAAAGCACCGCCAACACGGGCAAGGCCAACTTGCCGGAGAGAGGATTCAAAGCCCATGCGGCCCCTACAAAAATGACCGCCGAGACCACGACCACCAGCAGGACAAAATTGGCTGACAGCACTCCGCTAGGAATCTCGCGGCCCGCCGTGCGCGGGTTGTCCCCATCGATGTCGCGATCCGCGTAACGGTTGAACGCCATGGCTGCGGTGCGCGCCGCAACCGCGGCCACCAAAATCAGAGCGAAGGCCAGCGGCTCCGGCATGCCGTCCGCCGCCAACCACGCGGCTTGCAAAGCAAAAGGCAAAGCGAAGATCGAATGTCCGAACTTCACCATCGAAAGCATTTGAACGATGCGGCTCATGAAGACTCTCCCCCGAGGTTGGCAGGCGGCTGGGTTCCCGGCTCGTCGGGTAACTCTTGCAAGCCTGCCCAACGCTTGCCAATGCGATGCTGCACGCCCAAGCGATCCAAGACCTTGCCGATGGCGTGGTCCAACAGATCCTGCAAGGTTTTAGGGTCGTGATACCAACCGGGCATGCAAGGCAAAATCACCGCGCCCATCTCCGACAGGCTCAGCATGTTCTTCAGGTGCAAACTAGAGAGCGGTGTTTCGCGCGGCATGATCATCAGGGTGCGACCTTCCTTGAGCGCCACATCGGCTGCGCGCTCCACCAGATTGGAACTGAAACCTGCGGCCACGCGCGCCATGGTGCCCATGCTGCAAGGCACGAKGATGCTCGCTTCGATCTGCGCGGTCCCCGACGCGGGTTTGCCGCCCACGTCGCGGGGGTCGTAGACACTCACAAATTTTTGGGCTCCGGGAGCGATCCAGGCCTCCAACAAGCCCGGGAGCAAGGCGGCGTTCTCTCCACAATCAAAACCCAACTCATGGGCCATCACCAGCTGACCCGCAGGCGTCAAACAGACGTGCACCTCGTGCTCCAAAGCCACCAGGGCTCGGATCAAGGTTTGCGCGAAGCGGTGACCGCTCGCGCCGGTGATACCCACAAAGAATCGACTCATTGAAAAACGGCTGGGCCTGCGCCCAGGCACAAGGCCAAGTTGAAAACACCGTGACTGACGGCTGCCACCCCGGCACCGCGCCAGCGGAACAGCCCCACCAAGAGCATGCCCGCCAGGAAGCGATAGGTGAAGAGTGCGGGCCGAAATGGTTCACCCCCCCCGCCCAACCAGGGCAGGGCGCCCTGCAGGTGGCAGGCCGCGAACAACAAGGAAGAGGTCACCCACGCGGTGGCCTCCGCAATCCCCCGGACCGTGCGCTGTGGGCACCCGAATGATTTAGCCAATTCGCGGGCCAGCAAGAACAGCAGGCCAAACAAGCCCACCCTAAAAACGAGCTCCTCCCAGGCGGCACTGCCCAGGGAGAAAAGCACCAGGGTTKGATCTTGGGAGGCCACCTCCCCGAGGGCTGGCAAGGGCGGCAAGGCATCGCCCAGGGTCCCCACCAGGAAAACCAACAGGGGCCCCAGGGCCATGGCGCCCAGGATGCCTTCGAGCCAGATGCGCATGATGAGCGGGCCCAAGCCCCACTGCCTACGCAGGCAAAATACCAGGGACCCCACGCTGAATGCGATCAGGAGCGCCCGCCGGATCCAAACCTGGGCGTCACCCAGGGGTGCCAACGGGTAGGTCAGAATCATCTCAGAACCGTTGCGAGCCAGACCTCCAGATTGAGAGAACGACACTTCATAGGCCAGCCAAAGCGGAGCCATGGCCAGGAATCCGAGGGGCACGCCGCGGGTCAGGGGCAGTTCGTCTAGATCATCGCTATCGATCATGAGCCCGACCTAGGAGGCCTTCGGTTTGCTTCCCCAATGCAAGCATGCGATGCCCGCACTCATGGACTTGTAGCCCACATCTTCAAACCCAGCAGCTCGCATCTTGTCCGCAAACACGTCGGGCTTGGGCCAAGCCATGACCGAGCGCGGCAGGATCTGGTTGAAGTAAAGGCGAAAGGCTTGACCCGCGGGGCCGCGGGACGGGGGCGGAAACTCCAGGATCAAGGCCTTTCCACCGGGCCGCAGGACGCGCAACATTTCTGACAGGCAGCGCTCGGCGGACTCCACGTTGCGAATGCCAAAAGCCACGGTCGCCACATCCATCGAATCGTCGGGCAAGGGCAGGTACTGGGCATCGCCCTGCACAAACAGGGCCGGCATGTCGGGCCCCATGGCCGAGCGTTTCGCAGGCGCTAGCTTCACCATCTCGTGGGTGAAGTCAGCACCGATCACCTGGGCCCCTTGTTTGGCGAACAACAGGCTCAAATCGCCCGTTCCACAGCAAAGGTCCACGACACGAGCGCCCTTCAACTGGCCGGCTCGCGCGATCACGGCCTTGCGCCAGCGCCGATCAATCCCCATCGATAGGGTCTTGTTCAAGCCATCGTAGGTGCCCGCAATACGGGCGAACATGGATCGGACTTCAGTGGGTTCAGGCATGGTGCAACCAGGGCGGCACAGGGTACCGGATCGAAGGCGACAATACCGAACCCGGTTTAGTTTCGTTACAGGAGTACTGAGCCCGGCTCAATACTCCTGTAACGAAACACGGGCCAGCGAAAACAAGTTTCGCTGGCCCGTGTGAAATCTAGCTTCGAAAACTACTGTCGCCAGTAGTGGCCAAGGCCCACCGTGTTAGGTGCCAGGATGGATTGGATACCGACCTGGTAAGGGTTCACGTCCACGCGGGAACTACCTGCTGCACCGATGCGCAGCACGTCGACCACACCTGATCCCCCGTTGGAGTTGGGGATGGCTGCGAACAGGAACTCAGCCTCGAACGCGTTTACTATAATGAAGCCGCTGGGGTGCGTACGGATCATGCCCTTACTGTTTTGCGGCAAGGGGGAGTTGGTGGTGTCCGAGAAGTCCGTGAGAACGTTCGGAAGGCCACCAAAGTTGCGTTGGTTGTCGAAGGCCACGTCGACCGGCACGCCGGACAACTGGTCTTCACCCACCGAGATGCGAATCCCCATTTCCATGCCACGGGAACCAGGAATCGCACCTGCGGTCAAGATGACCCGTCCGTTGGGCGAGCTCTGGATGTACAGGTGACTCAGGGCACCTTCACCCGGGGAACCCGGGTTCTGGGTGATCGGATCCAAGGGACCCTCATGCACAACCCATGCACCGGCCGCCAGGTTGCGCGGATCGGGCTGGATGGTCTTCGGGTTCAGGAAGGTGAAGGGCGTGATGCCCAAGATGTCGTCGAAACCCCAGCCGTTGACCCCATTGGGGCCTGACTCGAAGATGGCGACCGTTCCAGAGCGGTTCAGCACATAGGCGAAGTACACGCCGCGGTTGAACGCGAAGTTGAACATGCGGGGGAAGACGCAGACTTCGAAGGGGCGGTTCAGCTGTGAACTGATGACCCGACGAACCTCGAGGGAGGATGCGGAGATCAGGGACATGGAACTGTCCAGCTCATTGCAGACCAGGATGTCCTCACTTTCGGGCTGCCACGCGATGCCGCGCGGGCCACGACCCACAACCGTCTCTTTGACGATGCGGTGGAAGGTCGAGGAGGAGGGATCGATGTCGATGAACGAAACCGTGTCCGCGGACTGGTTGGTCACGGCCAGGAAGTCCAGGTTGGGTCCCATGGCCAGGGAGGTCGGGTCAGCAACCGGGATACGGTCGATGACAACCATGCGGTTGGAGTTCATGACCACAACCTCACGCCGCTGACGGTCGAGCACATACAAGAAGTGTCCGATCTGCTGGCGAATCTGGTACAGGTTGCATGCCGAGTTCAGAACTTGACCCTGGGAAGGACCCATGAAGTACATGTTCTGCTCGTCGGAGAGCAAGCCTGACGGCGGGCTGGGGTTGGCACCTTCGGGGTTACCGAAGGGATCGCCGGGCACCAACAGGTTGTTACGGAAAGCGTTGTTGTTCCGTCCACCACCGGCGGGCGGAAGCGGGCCGAGAACGTGGTCGACCGTGGTCGGCTCCTGGGAGTTCAAGAAGGGCACCACGCACAGGGGCGGGAACACAAGGGGCGGCGGGTTGGGGTGCGGAGCCCAAGAGATGAAGTTTTCAGCTCCTGCGGTGACGCCACCAAACTGGTTGGCCGCGGCGGGCGCGATGGTGTTGGGACCACCGGCTACAGCAACGGAGATCTTGATACCGTCTGCAGCACAGACGTCACCACCGATCAGCGCGCCACCGGATTGACATCCGGTCACAGCCGCGTTGTTGAAGACCGTGTCGAGGGAGTGTCCCACGTGCAGGTCCGAAGCGTTGGACAGGGTCGGCGACTTGACCAGCAAGTTGCTCAGGGTGCTATCCAAGGTCAGGGTGAAGACGCCTGCAGAACCACCGTCGATGGTGCAGGTACCGGCCTGAAGCGCGGGCAGCAAACCGGACTGCTGGCTCACGTTCGGGTTGAAGGGGAACTTGGACTCACCTTCCCTGGCGATGCCAGCGGTGTGGGTCGGGTTGCCGGTGCCTTGACCGAAACCGTTCAAGTCAATGACGGACAGTCCCGGCTCCGCGCCGGTACGCCAAGCGTAGATAGCGTCGGGCAGCACAGGCGCGTTGGCCAGGCCGGGTCCAGCGCCGGTCACGAAGAACGAAGTGGCACTCAAGGTGTTCTGGTTCGGGTTCAGGATGTTCGGGTCCTGAGGATCCGGGTTTCGAGCCAAGTCCTGAATGTGGCCTGCATTGACCGAGATGTCCACGTTGGCGAAGGTCGAGCAGTCTTGGAAGACCGGACCGGCACCAGGGAAGTGGAAGCCGGGCAGCACTTCAAACAGGGTCAGGTCGTACACGCTGACGGGCCGCTGGGTGAAGGGCATGCTGGTCGACCCGGTGGTCGGACCAAACTTCATTTCGAAACCCGGGCTCGTGTTGGGCGAGCCAGATCCTTCGAGCGGGCCCAAGGAAAGGGGCTGAATAGGCTCGGTGAATTCCACGCGCAAGGTGGTCAACGGATCGACGCCCACATCCCCATTGCCGGGGCTGATGGAGGGAGCGTTGCTCGGCGGCGGTGCCGTGATGATCTCGGGGGACAGCAAGTCCGCGCCCACGGTGGTGGCACCCAGGGCGGTGAAGGTCAGTTCCTTCTCGTTGGTTCCAGCCAGGGCCGTGGTGATCCGCATGCGAATCGTGAGGCCAGCGGGGAACGTTTCGTGGGTGGACAAGTCATCATCCACGTCGGGGATAAAGATCAGGGTCTTGGGGGAGATCAGGTCCAGTGATGCACCGAGCAAGGACTCGGTTCCGGGGAAGCCCAAGCCTCGCGCATCCACAACAGCGGGCGAGTTTCCGGGGCCAGCATTGACCCAAGTGGTGAGTACTGTGGCTCCCTGTCCGTCAATGGCGTAGGTGCGTCCCCCCACCAATACGCGACCCTGAATGGGGGTCGAGTCACCGGAGATGGAGTCGATAGCCGTCACGCTCACCGCAGCGGACAGGCCGGAGTTGGCCTGGGCGCCAGGACTGCCGTCCAACACCGTGTCGATGTCGATGTCCTGGGAGAAGGAGGCGTAGATGTAATGGTTGCCCGCAGCTCCGGTCGGCAGGATCGCAAGCTCGGAGAACTTGGCCACCGGGATGATCGGGTTGCCCAGGCGCAGGTTGTCGATAAGGACCTGCTGGCTGACAACCGGCACGATCACCGGAAGCTGCTGTCCGAAGTTGTCCAACTTCTGGATGCGGTAGGGCAGAAGCTGCCCAAAGCCGTTGGACATCACTGTCAGGTTCATGGTGGCGGAACTACCGCCGCCAGAACTCTTGTCCTCAAAGCCGCCGCACGCGGACATGGCCAAGAGGGCGGATGCTGCCAARGATGTTTTGATTCCCTTAGGGAGGGAAACGCCACAGCGGATCGGGTCAGTACTCATAGAGACTCGCAATTCGAGGGGGGGGNTTACGGAGCCAGGTGGCTACCGAGGGGACGGCCAAAGCCTACTCATATGGGGTATGAAGGTACAACTTCTGTGCCGAAGCTCCTGCGAAACAGGCTCCGACACATCCATTCGGGGGGTTCATACCCCTTTTGAGCGCTCAGGTTAGCCAATTTGATGCCAAGAACGCAGCCCCCGCCCCAGAAAACATCTCGGGGACCCGTGGCAGACCGCTCAGGTTGAGCGCTTTCGAACGACTTTCCCCGACCCTTACCTATTATTAGGGGTTCCAGGGCCATAGGACCCGGTCATGGATGGCCCAGCTCTCCGCCAGCCATTGGGACAATTATTTCAAAAATCTCCCGCACCTCCTGGACGGGGCCTGACTCGCCCCGGTTCCCGAGTCGGCGAATGCCCACGGGCCACCTGCGAATGCGTTTTTGACCTGACCGATCCGGGGCCGCCAGAGGTTAGGATCCACAGCATGGCCACCGACCATGTATTCAACCCCGAAGCGCTCGAAGGATCGCAACCCGAAACGAGGCCTGAAGAGGCCCCCTACGAAAACAGCCTGAGGCCCACCCACCTGGGTGACTTCATCGGGCAGGAACGCGTTGTCCAGGACCTCACCCTGGCGATCCAAGCCGCCAAGGGTCGCGGCGAGCCCACGGACCACATCCTCTTCTCGGGGCCCCCCGGACTGGGAAAAACCTCGCTGTCACGCATTTTGGCCACGGAAATGGGCGCCCGCCTGCACGCCACCTCCGGCCCGGCCCTGGAACGCCCCAAGGACCTGGTGGGGCTGTTGACCCACATCGAAAGGGGCGACGTGCTGTTCATCGACGAGATTCACCGCATCCCGACCACCGTGGAGGAATACCTGTATTCAGCCATGGAGGATTTCTCGGTGGACATCACCCTGGACACGGGCCCCAACGCACGCCTGATCACCCTGCCGGTTAAACCTTTCACCCTGGTGGGAGCCACCACCCGCGAGGGCCTGTTGTCCGCACCCTTCCGGGCGCGCTTCGGCCTGTTCGAAAGGCTCGACCCTTACCCCTCCGAGCAGTTGATGCGCATCATCCAAAGGGCCGCACGCCTGCTCGAATTGGAGATCGAAGAGAGCGCCGCCGCCTACCTGGCCGAACGCTCGCGCGGCACCCCGCGCATCGCCGGGCGATTCCTGCGGCGGGCCCGGGACCTGGTCCAAGTCGGCGGCAAACCCTGCCTCGATTTCGCCACCGCACAAGAGACGTTAGACCGCCTCGGGGTGGATGAAAACGGCCTGGAAGAAATGGACCGCCGCATCCTTCAATGCCTGGCAAACCAGGGCGGAGGCCCGGTCGCGATCAAAACCATCGGCGCGGTGGTCGGCGAAACCGATGATACGCTACAAGACGTCTACGAGCCCCATCTCCTGCGTTGCGGCTACTTAAAGAAAACGGCGCGCGGACGCATGCTGACCCCCATGGGCGCCAAATTGGTTGGTTTTCAATTCCCCTCCTAAGGTACGCAAACTTGAAAAATAGGTTCCCCGGCACCGCCCGTCTTTGGTCCTGCGTGGGTCTGTTTTTCGTTGCGGCCTTTCTCAGCCCGTGCGTGACGCCACCGTCCCTGCGGCCCATCGAACGGCGCGCGGCCCCAGTCCCGCTGCACCTACCGCGACAGGTTTGGGCCCTACTCTCCGCCCTGGAGAACAAGCCGGAATGCCTGGTCCAATTGTCCCCGACCGGCTCCCAAGCGCCGCGCCAAATCAGCTTCCGCAGGCAAGGCCGCCAGGTGGTTTGCAGCGACGGTCGCCTGGGCCCTTCACTGACCCTGAATTTGCGCGCGCCCTTCGAGATCAATGGACGCCAATACCTGGGCAACGTCAAAGTACTGCCCCATAAAAAGGGGGGCTTGCGCGTGCTGGTCGAAGTCGCTCTGGAACACTACGTGGAAGGCGTGGTCTCCGCTGAATTGCCCCTCTGGTCCTCCCTGCCAGCTGAGCTACAAGCACAATCGATCGCCGTTCGAACCTACACCGTCGCGGCCCTGACCCGACAGGGTTTGGGCGACTCGGGCTTCCTCTGGGATGGCGTGCAAGACCAGGCCTTCCATGGCAACTACCGCCCAGGCCCCTCGCGCGGCGAGCAATCCGCGGCCATTCGCCTGCGACGCGCCGTGGAAGCCACTCGCGGCCAGGTCCTGATGCAAGGCGAAGGCCTCCTGGACGTGCGCTACCACGCCTCCTGCGGGGGCTACACCGCCGACCGGGCCACGATTTTCCCCGGCACCAAGAGCAGCGCCATCGTAGCCTGCGCGCCCTGCCAGAAGCGCACGGTCCAGGAAGCAGGAACCCCCGCCGAACGCCGCCCTGTGACCTGGAAACTACGCCTTTCGACGCCCGAATGCCTGACCCTCGTACACCGCTGGGGYTTGGGMAAACGCCTCCTCAAATTCGGCCCGGCCAAGCTCGACGCCGGCGGCCGCTGGCAGACCGTGCGCTTGATCGGAGACCGCCGCACCGCGGATGTACCCCTCGACCTAATGCGCAAGCACCTGGGCTACGGACGCTTCAAGAGCGGGCGCATCCTTTCCGTATCGCCGGCCTCGGGCACCCCCAACGCAGAGGGCCTGACCCTGACCGGAGTGGGCCGCGGACATGGCGTGGGACTCTGCCAAGAGGGAATTCATGACTATGCAGCCCAAGGCATGGGTTCCCAAGGGATCCTAGAACACTATTATCCTGGCTCCCGAGTGCAGCGCCTAGGTCACGACCCGCGCTACTAGCCGGCCGCTCAAAAGAACAATCGCCGTTTCTTCTCCGGCCTGCTAACTCCCCTCCTAGCCGCAGCTTTTCGAAGCGCCCACCGCCCCCATCACCGTTGAGTCACGCCTCCTCCTTCTCCTTCACCATCGAAAAAGAAATCGATGGACAACTTGCCCGCACGGGCGTTCTTCACACTCCCCACGGAGCGGTTCCGACCCCAGCATTTATGCCGGTGGGAACCCGCGGCTCGGTCAAAGCCGTGCTACCGCGCGACGTGAAAGAGGCCGGCGCCACCATGATCCTGGCCAACACCTTGCACCTGGCCCTGCGGCCCGGCCCCAAGGTCGTGCGCGACTTGGGCGGCTTGCACAAGCTCATGGATTGGGACGGCCCGATCCTGACCGACTCCGGCGGCTACCAGGTCTTCAGCATGGCTGACGTGAGCAAGATCAAGGAGAAGGGCGTCACCTTCCGCTCGATCATCGACGGCAGCCCCATGCACCTCTCCCCGGAATCCGCCATGGAAATTCAGGTCGACTTGGGCGCGGATGTGATCATGGCCTTCGACCAATGCCCCTCCGACCCCCACGATCGCAAGCAGGTGGAAGAGGCCACRTCGCGCACCCACCGCTGGCTCGATCGCTGYGTAAARCGCTGGACGGAATTRGACGGTCTCGATCGCGGTCACGCGCTCTTCGGCATCGTGCAAGGCGGCTGCTTCGAAGACCTGCGCCGCCAATCGGTGGAAGCCATCACGAGTCACGACCTGGTGGGTTACGCCATCGGCGGCATCAGCGTGGGCGAAGGGCGCGAGGCTATTCGCGACGCGTTCGCCATGACCACGCCGCTGCTGCCCAAGGACAAACCGCGCTACCTGATGGGCATCGGCACGCCGGTGGACTTCTTCGATGCGGTGGCCCAGGGCGCGGACCTGTTCGACTGCGTGACGCCCACGCGCCACGGGCGCAACCACCAGGCCTTCACCAGCCGCGGTCGCGTCAACCTGCGCAATCAAGCTTGGACTAGCTACACGGGCCCTTTGGATCCCGACTGCCCCTGCCCCGCGTGTATGAATTACCCGGCGGGCGCCATTCGCCACCTGTGCAACGTGGGCGAAATGCTGGGCGGCACCCTGCTCAGCATCCACAACCTGACCTTCTTCCACCGGCTGATGGCGGACATTCGCTTGGCCGTGGCCGCGGGTACCTTGAGTCAACTGCGCGAAGAAGTTCTGCCCCGGGTGGAGCCGCGCTTCAAACCCGATTCTACTTGCGCTTGAAGTCGGGACAGGTGGTGGCGTTGGGCCTTTCAGGCCGACGGCACGCATCGCCGTAGTCCCACTTGCAACGGTCACACAGGACTGCGGTGCCTCCGAGGGCAAACATTTTGCGCAGCTTGCGGCACTTCCGGATAATGAATTAGTTCCCTTTGCGAAGGCATTCAACCAATTTCTAAACTTGGCCAATATC
>JAESRM010000115.1 GCA_016764635.1 Planctomycetota bacterium | reverse complement strand
GTGAGCCCTAGATCTCCGGTACGAAGCTCTCGAATTCGATTGCAGACTTTGCCTTTCTTGCTGGTGGCCATGGCTAAGCTCGGTACGCCATCAGCATGGTCACGCGCTTGACGATGTCACTGAAGAGCAAGGATGCTAGCAGCGCGAAGAACATGTGGGCGGGACCCAGGACCGATACGGCAAACTGAGAATGGCCGGGGTAGGCGTATTCAAACAACAGCATCAAGACGATCAGGTTTATGGCGACCCCCAGGAAAGCATAGCCAAAGCGTTCGCCCTTGCGTTCGATGGCTAGGTCCCGTTCGTCTTGCTCATAAGGATTGCCATCCTGCTCGGCGGCCGCTCCGCGCTTGATCGAAAATACAACAGCAATGACCACATGCAAACAGATGGTCATCAGGATCACCCGCAGGAAGATCCCCAGTAGATCGCCAGCCGGGTGCTCTACCACCCGCAATCCCTCAGTCATGCGGTCGTGAAAGTGGTAGAGCACCGCACTGGTGGCGATCAGGGCCGCCCAGCAATAACTCTCCGCCCCGCTTCTCTCGTTCATTGATCTCATAGGTTCACTCCAGGTATGTATAACATGTTGTACATGTATAGGAGAGGCTGGCCAGTATGTCAAACATGTTATACGTAAAGCATGCTTTACATCCAAAACCTCAAGATGGAGCGCACACCGGGGCATGAATTACCGCCCAGCTACAATTACACATCCCCTTCCAGACCCCCGCATCGCGCGTGACGATAGAGAAACCTCTTCGACCCGAGTGTGACTTCTGCCTCGGTGGCGCACCCTTTTTCCGTTTGCCCGCGGGCTCCACGAACATCTCCGGAGGCTTCCGAAGAAGCCTGGACCTCGGACAACTTTCTAGTGCATCCGCCCAGGTTGGGCAGTCCTGGAACTTCCAATTGTGGTTTCGGGACAATCAACCCGGAGGGACCACCCACTTCAGCAATTCGGGTTCCACTCTGCTTTATTGAGTTCGTCGGTGAAGCATGCCACCGGTTGTGGGGTCGATTGGACTCCATGGAAGGGGCATGGTTTCGTCGCCGATTGAGAGGCCTTCAGTTCTTCAACCTACTTGAAAAAGAACCAGAGGCTATTTTTTTGGGTACGCCATTGAATTCGTATTGAGTGCTCGTGGAAGGACGAAAGCGGATGGACGGACAGTTGTGGAGGGGCTCCAGGTGTCAGGGTAGTTGCGCCCTCAATCTCCCGCACCGTACACCCCTAAACCCACAAAGAGCCCGCCGCGATTCACCCGCGCCGGGCTCTATGCCATACTCGAGAACTACTCTGCGCGAGAAAATATTAGAAACGTGCCCCCTCCCGGTTCAAAGGGTAACTCGCACGCGAACGTGCACTATTTACAACTGAGAATCGCACTCCGATGTGGTTTGGTCCCTCCAAGGCTCTCCTCGAACACACCATGATAAAACTTACAGCATTAGTCCCTGCAATGGCCCTCACCCTCGCTAGCAGCGTATTCGCCCAGACCGGTACAACTTTTTGCGCTGCCAATGTGAATTCTACGGGAGTGCCTGCGGCCTTGACGGGATCCTTCGGTAGCGGCGTGGGCAGCGATTTACACCTGGAAGTCACAGGAGGCGTGCCGAATGAATTTGGTTTCTTTCTGGTGGGTGACGAAATGACATCCGGCGTGGTCATCTCCGAGGGCCTGAACTGCTTGATCGGAACAAGCACGGCGCAGATATACCGCTACAGCGTGGCAGGAACGGACGCGACCTCTATTGGACGATTTGATAACACGGGCGTTTTACAGAATGTCGTAGGGACCTCCATTTCAGGAACAGGCTTCGATGTCCCAATCACGATTCCCTCGAACACACCGATCCCGATCACGAGCGGTAACACCTGGCATTTCCAGGCTTGGTATCGCGACACACCTGCTGCATCGGGTCGATCGAATTTCTCCAATGGCTTGAGCGTGACGTTCAACTACACACTCCAGCCGCTCGCGGGCATGGAACTGATTCCAGCGGGAATGTTTGACATGGGCTCGGATGCTCCAAACGCCTCCCCATACTTCAATACACCTGACCAACAGCCAGTTCACGCCGTTTCGATTAGCCAAAATTTTTGGATGGGTGCACACGAGGTAACCCAAGCGGAGTACCAAGCCCTGATGGGTGTGAATCCATCCTATTTCTCAGGGCCCAACCTACCCGTTGAAATGGTCAGTTGGAATGATGCCAGAGCATACTGCGCAGTATTGACTACCCGAGAGAGAGCTCTCGGCAACCTGCGCCCAGGCTTAGAGTACCGATTGCCCACCGAGGCTGAGTGGGAATATGCTTGCCGCGCAGGGACGACCACAGAATTCAATATCGGGCCTGATCTGCTTTGCATCGATGCCAAATTTGGCCGTCTGTATCGGGGAGGCCCATCATGCAATTCAAACTCCACTGTGAACGTGGGGAGCTATCCTGCAAATGGCTGGAGCTTGTATGACATGCATGGGAATGTGTGGGAGTGGTGCCTCGATTCCTTCGAAAATTATTCAGCGGCAAGCATGACTGATCCGCTCGTAACGGGAGGTGTGAGCCGGATCATCCGCGGGGGCCACAGAGGCAGTTACAGCTACCATTGCCGGTCCGCGATGCGATGGCACACAAACCCTATTTTCTTAAACTTTGGTATCGGATTTAGGATCGTCTTGGCCCAAGCCCTCGCCCCTTAGTCAGACCAGCAGGCGACAGGTCGCGTACAGACAAACGATACTGGGGTACTGAGATGGGACAACTTGCGTCGTTTCAGTACCCCACCAACCCCGTCGCATACACCTTCTGCGTCGATGCGCATGGAGCGGAACATCATCAGGATGAAAGGCTCGCCGTTGAGGCCGATGCGTTCCTGGGAGAAGAGCGCGGGGCCCGGGGAGCCCAGGCGCACGATGACCCAGGTGGCCAGTATGAAAGGCCAAAAGAGGACCAGGGTGATCAGGACGAACAGGACGTCCGTGGAGCGCTTGGCGAGCTCAGCCCAGGCGTGGCGGTGGAAGCCTTCGCCGAAGATCAGGTAGGAGTGCTCAGCGACAATTACACCTACCCACTGACGACACGGCCACGGCCATCGCATCCTGCTCACCTCCACCACCGACCCCTTCGCAATCCATCGCCTACTCGCGCACTTCGGCCTACCCACCAAAGTGACACCACTCGAGCCTCCGCGCCCACAAAACGCCCAAGCCACGCCCCTATTCAGGGTCCCGGGCTTGGGGGGCCTGTGGGTGTCGGAGGGTTGCGCGGGCGAGCTAGGCAAGTCAGGCGCGGGTGGAGTGACAGTGGTGGGTAGGCCAAAGTGCGCGAGTATGCGCCTGATTGAGAAGGGATCGGTGACGGCGGTGAGTGGGGTGCGGTGGTCGTGGGCGCCTTCGGGATCGACCGCCGAAGGGCGCGGGGCGATGAGGTGGCGCTGGGAGGACCCGGGGGCGAAGACGCCGTGGTAGGTGAGCTGGTGCTCGTGCGGGTGGGGCATTCCGGCAACCAGGCCCTCAATGAAAWCGAGGGGAGCATAGAGGAAGGCCTTGGTGCCGTCGCGCTAGGGGGAGCGGAGTTCCCATAGAACACTGCCGTCATCGGCGAGGGAGATGCTGCCTTGGGCGAGAGGTAAGGCCCGGTCCCCCGTAGCGGCATCGGAACGATCCTGCGGATCGTTTCGATGGGGATCCCGGCAGAGGTGCTCGCGCAGGGCGCGATCGTTTGCGGGGATGTGGGTGGCCGCGTGCAGGGTGCTCACACCTGACGTTCAAGCCCGACCTGCAATACGTGCAAAATCCGGGTGGCGACCCGGGTTTTGACATTGCCATCGTCGGCACTTTACGGCTTGAATTGAGCTTCTAGCCCGAGCTCTGGGATGAACATCGCGCGCCGGGCTTGATGAGCTCCCTATCGCTTATGAGTGACCCCGCTCACCGGTGGAATACTTGCGATAGGCCGAGGAGCCGCCGCGGGAGATGGAGAGGGATTTCCAATCCTGGCCCTGCTGCAAGCGCGCCAAGAGGACGACTTACCCCCACGTGGTAAGCAATATGGGAGAGCGAGCGGGTCAAGGCCTCGCCTACCGTGAATTCAACGTCCCGAACGGTGATGGCGCGGGCTTTTTCGGCTTCTTCAGGGTCTGCAAGGTCTACTCGAGGACTTGCCAGCCGAGCCGATTCCTCGCCCTGCGTCTGGTGCGCTCAATCCCAGATCAGCCCCTACAATCGACACGAGACTCGCCCCTCAGCTCACTGCTCCTTCCCGCCCTTCGCCCGGAACTGCCCCTTCCTAATTCCCATCAACTTTCCGTAAAGAGGTGGTCTTCTCACAGACGATTCGGTAAATCAGGAATACCATCCGATGAGCCCGGGCAGTTGCTTGAAGATCTGTTAGGCGCCGAATTAGACGAACAAAATTGAGCCCGGCACAAACGGATAGCGCCGGGCTCAATTTTTGCCTTGGTCGCTTGTGTCGCGTGGGGCTTTTGCTTTGCTTTAGTTCGACGGTTCGGCGGAAGTCCCAGGCCCCAGGATGGGGCGGTAGGGGACATGCAAGCTCTCTCGCGCTATGCACCAACGCCCTGTCACTCCTCCACGATGTCGCCCTCTAAGTTCCCGAGCAAAGCGTAGACCTCTTGGTACTCTTGCTGCGGTAGACCCAAAGCCTCCATGGTTTGGGCGGCGTGGCCTAGAAAGACCGACCAGTCGCTGGCGCTGATTCCCATGCCCTTGTGCGTCGTCCGCAGATCTCGATCGGTATAGTGCACGGGGCCTCCCATTGCCAGGGAAAGGTAATCGACGGTGATTCTCTTCTCCCTGATGAGGCCGTCGTCGCCGCGATGTTGCCAAAAACGCCCGATCTGCTGGTCGGCTTGCACGCGCGAGAAGAAGGAGTCGACGAATCCGGCGATGCCGTCATAGCCACCGAGACGTTCATACAGTGTTGTTTGTTTCATAGCCTGGAAGCTCTTGGTGAGTGAAAAAGGATGATGTTGCTCATAGCTGGTTCCTTGTGGTCCTCCTCCTGTAGGGGTGTTGAGTGGGGCTACGTTGCTTTAGCGGTGGGGCGCCAGCCGCGATCGCTGCACCGAGCCCTTCAACCGTATTGAAGTGATCGATTCAATATATTCCCCTCATGCGGGTGCTCAAGTCCTATTCTGAAGTAATCGTTTCAATACGGAGCCAACGCCCCCATCAGCTCGGTTGATTTCCCGCCCCCTCTCGCCCAAGGCCGGCCCTCCCTACCGATGATGGCCTGGTCCTTTGGAAACTCCGCTCCCCCCTGGCGCGACGGCACCAACGCCTTCCTCTTTGACCCAATCGTTTTCATCAAGCGCCTAGTCGCAATCCTACCCCACCCGCGCGAGCACCAATTCACCTACCACGGCGTCTTCGCACCCGCGGCCTCCCTGCGCCACCTCGTCGTCCCGCAGCCCTCTGCCGTCGACCCCGAAGCCGCACACTGCCACGAGTCCCCCACCGCCTCCGACCCTCCCGAGCCCATCACCAAACACCACACCGGCGCCCCCTTACTTTTGATCATAAGGGGGGGCTATTAATATGTGTCCGGTGAAGCCATGTAGCGCGAAGGCAGGCTCCCGGAATCGTACCCGGATGAATGGCACCAACACAGCTGCCACCACGCCTAACCTTTGCGAACAGATCGACGCCCTCCACCTGACGCCCCCGCCATCCAAGTCCCCGATCGCCCCGCCCTCGGCATGGCCTCCCACATGGATGCTGCCAAAGGCGCCTWCGWSGNAMGMCCSTKNNCCCGCGAAGGCACCATCATCGTGCAAGGCACCTCCACCATGGACTCGATCATGGAACTGCTCCCCAAGYTCCAGACCGACAAAACCATGCCCAACCTAAAGATCGTCTGCGCCACCTCCTTCGAGCTCTTCCAGCTSCAATCCAAGGAATACCGCGACAGCATCCTGCACAAGTCCGAGTGGCTAGAYTCCACCGTSATCTCCAACGGCTGCAAAGTGGGCATGCACCACTGGCTRGCCTCCAAGATCGCCGARGACTACGCCATGACCTCCGACCACGACAACCGCTGGCGCGTMGGCGGCTCSGTAACCGAGGTCAAAAAGGACGCCCAAATCGACCCCGCGTCCCTCGAAGCCGGCATGCGCCGCTTCGCCAAGGACCGAAGCAAGCGCCTCGCTGCTTTGCTGGTCTGATCGTCGATTCAAATCCACAAGAGCCCACCGCAAGCACAACTTGCGGTGGGCTCTTTTCGTTTAACTCCCGGAATACCGAAGTATGCGAAATTTACCTGGTTCAGTATTCAATATTGGCTTTCAGGCCGAAGACTACCCACTGATTCCTCTGAGGAGCCTAATTTATAAAAGAACATGCGTCCGCCATCTCGGGACACTCACCGACCAAACTCCGTAGGTAGAACAACCTTGGTTGTCCCACCTGAGTCCAAGGGAAACAAGACTTCGCTGCCCTCTCCATAAATTACCCTGACGCTCTTGACTGTTTCTGGGATCAAGCTAAACGTGTGCCGGTCACCCTCCATGATCCCCCCAGGAGGCCGCCACGACAGTGATCTGTGGTTGTAACCACTCGAAGCCGGAACCCCCATATCCAGGGGATCTATTGAGTATTCCAAACTGACCCATGGGATCGAAGCACCTTCCCAGGACACTTCCACCGACCGTGGATGGAAGTCCCTCGACTCTCCAGGTGCGATAAAATCAAAAAGGATTAGATTGCTACTAYCCCGCCACATATGTGGTCGCAGCCCCCCTCTGAGCCCAACAGCTAAGAGTGATGRCTCCGGAGAAAACTCAGGTATGTCGTACCTTCCACTTTCGTCGAGGACCAAGTCCAAGATTGTACCTTGCGAAAAAATCACAAAGGGCCAAGACCCTTTCTCGTAAGATGCGTGATCTAGACCGTACACTGGGACCACAAAGAGCTCCTGAGATGGCTTTCCGTTCAATCGAACGCTTCCCTCTGCCTCGCTCTTCATCCCCCATTCGAAATACCAGCCCAGGCTTGCGGTCTCCCCAGCCCTTACAAGTACTCCCCCTTTGGGATCCTGAAACTGCGAGTCTAAGGAGTTCATGCGCCCAGCCAGATTGTTCCGGGCAGCTCCATAGGCCCAACTGCGAGGTCCTACCGCATACCTCCCAGGAACCACTTCTGGAAAGACCCAAGATCCCTCACCTCGGTACTCTCCCAAGTAAGTTTCTGGACCAACCGCAAGGAGGTGTACACCCGCCTGTTGAGCCGGCCCCCCATGAACCTCTATGGAGCCGGTCCTTGCTGCAATCTCAATGACAATGACCTCTTGATCGTTGAGAGCACTAGAAGGCACCACCCATTTTTGGCTGCTAGATATTATTGACAAGTCAGATCCGTACCAATCGAAGGGCCCGTACTGGCCCTTTGGCAAACCCGAAAAAACCCCCTTTGTCAGCAAGTTTTGAACGCCCCGTTCCAACTCATATATTCCAATTCGACCTGTAAATGGCGAACCACCCTTGTACTTAACCACAACTTTTCTTTTCTTCGCTCTCGATAAGCCAATAGGCCCATGCCAGTTGCCCGCTAATAGTCCGCCGGGATCCGCAACCACATAGGGTAGATATCCTTGCACGAGTAAAGTCAGATTCTCCCCAACCTCTGCATTCCGCAGTTTATTGGCCATTGGCGTAGACATTTTTGCTAGTCCGTTTTCTAGCATCGACCCTAACGCCTCGTCATCCAAACTTTCGGAATAGCTTGGACTCATCGTATAGTCTCGTGGCCTACGCCCAGCCTCTAACAAGTCCTGCACAACCTGCTCAGGCTGAGCTTGTATGTAGTTGAATGGGCGATTGGACAATCGATCTCCTGCCCTTAGATCGAAAACATCCAGAAAAACCTCCCCTCCCGACTCCTCTATGATGATTGTCTCCTCGCACTGTGGATTCAGAAGCTTTATTCGGGCCAACCGATGATCTTCCTCACTGGTAGAGTCAACTCCAGCCCCGCGTATTGACCACCTACTTAGGAGCGAAGAACGCCCTCGACGGAGGATAATATCGCCTGACTGAGCCGGAACTTGGATTTCTCCGGACGCATTCGTGAAGACTCGCTTAGTCGTTCCGCCTTCCAAACGGTACTCCATCCACTCTACAACCATGTCCCGCAGTGGCGTGTTGTCACTTTTTCGAACCCACCTAATCGTAGCAAGGCAATTGGGCAAGACAGCCACCGATTCCCCACCTGGTCGAACCAAGGCCGATAGAATTGGGGATCCCGAATTGCTGTATACATCTGCAATGACCACACTACTCGTCGCTAGCTCTGCCCGACCACCCATGTCGGTAACCGCCTCAGTCCGAACCCCCGACCGCTCAACCTCATTTCGAAAATAGGTATTCGGTGTGTGGGCTGGATGCCCTCGCCTCGTCTTCCATACTACTCGATACCCAACAGCTGGAAGCCCTCCTGCCTCCAATACAAGTAGTCTCGCACTGGTAAGTGGCTCCATTGAGATCTCACCAATATCCACACACATTCCTTCCGCTTCCCCTGGATCCACAATTATCTCAAGAAAGCGGTATCCTGCTGCTTGAACCCGCAAGACACGCGGAACCGCACCGAGTAGAAAATCCAACCTGAATCCACTTGCGCCATCAGCAGCGACCCAGGTCTTCTCGCCATTCCATGACACCATAGCTTTAAGTGGCACGCCAAAACTGCTATCAACAACAGTCCCAATCACATCAATTCTATCCCCCCCTTGCGGCTTAGAGTCCGCGGGTTCAACATCTCGACGCGACTGAGTCAGGGCTTCATCTGGCCCAACTAAGTCTGCAAAATCTGAATCCCTATCAAACTGTTTGCTTAGAACGGACTCTGACTTCGTTCCACTCCCCCTGGACGAATGGACCCTTTCAAAATACAGCCCCCCCCNGACTATCACGGCCAGAACCGCAAGTCGAATGTAAAAAACTCCAGGACCCGCTGTTGCGCTATCCCCATCAATTGATTTCATTCGTTACGCGCACCGTATCATGCGCCTCCAAAGATATATAAGAGCAGTTCATGTGCAAGCTATTCTCAAAGCGCTAACCGCTCATCGTAAGCCTGCGAAAGTAGCAAAGTACATCAAAGGCAACACACGGATCATACACAAGTCCATTGGAGTACTCTTGCTCAATCATAGATTGGAAAAATCGTGCGCAAGCACGAAACAGCCCCGCCTTGCTGACTTTGGTCACAGGGCGAGGACACTTTGGACCGTTTAAAATCAGTCCTTATCCAGAAGACCTAAGACTTCAGTTTCCCACCAGATATGGGCTCGTACTTGCCAGTCTCTTCGTTCTTGAATTTCCATTCGTAAGTTGTCCCTCCATTCACGTTGTGAAAGCAAATCCCACGGTCATTTCCATCCTTGTACAGGCCTGCGCCATCGTCTTCGAATTTTGCGGTCGCCCCGGTGTTGGGGTTTATTGATGCCGAGTTCGGGGTCGTGGTAGCATCTGTCGTGACATGCCCGAACCCACCAGCCGGCGCAGGCCACGTGCGATAAAGTTCGTAGTTTCCGTCTATGGGGGTGTTTCCGCCTGTTCCAGCAAACGCTGAGACAGCCAACAGGGGAGTCAGGAAAATCAAGGTTCTAGTGAAATTATTCATGAAAAATCAGTAGGCAACTACGCCCGTCTTCGCACCACCCTGGCCTCAAAGGAGACCAACGACAAATAGTGGAACGGGCTGCCAAGGCACAATTATACTGAATTGAACCTGAACCTGAACCTGAACCTGAACAATTTCCATAATCACTGGGCGCAGAACGCCTTATGAGCCGCAGAGAAATTACATGTCCTTCTTACAAAAGGGGGATGAAACGGGGTAGCGTCCCGCAGCGCATGCAATATTCATGAAGAAGAGTACAACACCGGCCCCTCGGGCCATGGCGCTCAAGCACGCCGGCTCCGACACCAAAGTCTTCGCCCTCGAAGGCGAAGGCGGCCACACCGCCGGCTGCCACCACGAGGTCAAGAACTCGGCCTACGGYTTGGGTCTCGACAACCTGATCTATCTGCTCGACTGGAACGACTTCGGCATCTACAAGTTCCCGAACTCCGCCGTATCCTTCGGCACTCCCAAGGAATGGTTTGAGTCCTACGGCTGGCGCGTCGCCGGCGCTGAAAACGGCCACGACTACGCCGACCTGACCCGCGCCCTGCTCGAGGTCGTACACCCCGACGACACCGAAGGCCGCCCCGGCTGCGTTTGGTTCAAGACCCAAAAAGGTCGCGGCTACCACATCTTCGACGCCCCCTCCCACGGCAAGGTCCACGGCCGCAACTCCGAGCTCTTCTGGCGCTGCCGCCAGGACTTCACGGACAAGTACGRCGTGCACTTCGAAGGCCASGGCGACACCACCGACWCCGGYGAGGAAGCCTGCCGCAAGCAGAGCGAAAGCTGGTTCAAAACCGTCTTMAGCGTGCTSGAAAGCACCGAAGGCCTGGCCGAGTACCTGGCCGAYCGCCTGATCGACACCGCCGAGTCCATCCCCGCCCAACTSGACGCCGCCAAGTTCGACAACACCCGCAACCTGACSGARAACACCGACTGGCTCGACCAGGACGCCCTGCCCAARGGCCTMTTCCTRCCCGCYGGCGCSAAAGCCGCCAACAAGGACGGCTTCAARACCTTCGGCGCCTGGATGAACTCCTACGCGCTCAAGGAAACCGGTCGCCCCCTCGTCCTAGCCGCCTCCGCCGACCTGGCCGACTCCACCGCCCTCTCCGGCTTCGGCGCCGACTTYGARGGRRACAARGGCCCCGGCTGGTACAACCGCCTGGAAGCCACCGACGGCGCCATCCTGCCCCAGCAGATCACCGAGTTCACCAACGCCGGTTTGGTCTGYGGCGCCGCCACCGTCAACTTCAGCGACACCCCCGAGAAGACCTTCTCCGGCTACTGGGGCGCCACCTCCACCTACGGTTCCTTCAGCTACCTGAAGTACGGCATGTTCCGTCTCTTCAGCCAGCTCACCCAGGACTGCGAACTCAAGACCGGCAAGGTCATCTGGGTCGTCGGTCACTCCGGYCCCGARACCGCYGAAGACAGCCGCACCCACTTCGGCATCTTCTCRCCYGTGGTCACCCAACTCTTCCCGCTCGGCCAGATCATCAACCTGCACCCCTGGGAACACAACGAGGTCGCACCCTGYCTGGCMGCCGCCCTGCAAACCGACGCCCCCATCATCGCYCTGCACCTRACRCGCCCCGCMGTSCAARTCCCSGACCGCCCCGCCCTCGGCATGGCCTCCCACATGGACGCCGCCAAAGGCGCCTACGTGGTACGCCCCTTCGACGAAGACCGTGCCCGCGAAGGCACCATCATCGTGCAAGGCACCTCCACCATGGACTCGATCATGGAACTGCTCCCCAAGTTCCAGACCGACAAAACCATGCCCAACCTAAAAATCGTCTGCGCCACCTCCTTCGAGCTCTTCCAGCTCCAATCMAAGGAMTACCGCGACASCATCCTGCACAAGTCCGAGTGGCTAGAYTYCACCGTCATCTCCAACGGCTGCAAAGTGGGCATGCACCACTGGCTAGCCTCCAAGATCGCCGARGACTACGCCATGACCTCCGACCACGACAACCGCTGGCGSRTCGGCGGCTCGGTCACCGAAGTCAAGAAGGACGCCCAAATCGACCCCGCCTCCCTAGAATCCGGCATGCGCCACTTCGCCGCCGACCGCGGCAAACGCTTGGCCGCCTTGCAGGTCTGATCTGCGGGTCAACCAATAAGATCCCACCGCAAGCAAAACTTGCGGCGGGCTCTTTGCATATTCACTCCCGAAGGTTGCAGCCCGAGCTATCTCCAGC
This sequence comes from Planctomycetota bacterium, assembly GCA_016764635.1. Lineage (GTDB taxonomy): Bacteria > Planctomycetota > UBA1135 > UBA1135 > NORP259. The sequence goes on along the minus strand of JAESRM010000115.1, from coordinate 974 downwards.
GCGAGCCGCTAGGTCAACCGTATGCAATCACGCTGAGCAATCCCTCGCGAGTCGCAGGCATCGCTCTTCTGGAGGGAGGGCCGCGTTTCTTCGTTAGAGATGAGTAGGGGGCACACGGGCCCGAAGGAAAGATCTACGATCTCCGTGAATGCACTCGGCCATCCGCCGTGCCTGGTGGATCTACTCTCGAATTGTCCCCCATTCCCCCTATGCCTGAAACCGTAACGACTCTCGTGCTCTTGCTGACCTGCGCCATCGCTTGGTGGGCAGCGGGCCGATCGACCTTCTATGTGGACGTGGACCCCACAGCAGCGAATAGGACGACGCGGCGGGTCATCTGGGCGCTCGGCGGAACTCTCTCGGCCCTGCTTGTGTACTGGACCGTGCAACCGGTCCCAGGCACAGCCGATGCGACCCACATCACGCTGCACACCGACTGGATGCTCTCTCTGGTCCCGCTCTTCATCCTCTGGCTGGCCTTGGCCGGAGCGATCTCCTTCGCGATCTCCTCCACGTTCCTCGGGCGCATCATCCGCCTCCCCAAAAACGCCGCCGTACCCACCCTGCCCGACCAAGCCATCATGGCGGGCTCCGCTCGGGCTGCTGAAGCCGCGGCCTTGCTCAACCCTCGGGTGGAACCCTATTGCTTCGCAGTCCTCGGGCTGATCTCAGTCCTCGCCCACGTGGCCATCGAGTCGCGCACGGTGACCCTCGACGAAGAAGGCTTGCGAGTCTCCGGATTCCTTCCAGGAGTCTCCCGCATGATTCCCCGGGAAGACATCCAGTCCTTTCATCTGCAGTCTCCGCAATCAAGGAAACGCCGTACCCTACACTGGGAAATCTCCGAGGGGGAGCCCCTCATTCTGAGCGCAGAAGACATGTGGAAGTTTGGGGACGAGACCCTGGAACAGCTGAGCCGCATACACGAGCGGCTAGGAATCCCCCAGCGCTGAGCACCAATAGAGCGCTTCCTC
>JAESRM010000114.1 GCA_016764635.1 Planctomycetota bacterium | reverse complement strand
TCCTTGATCTGGGTTTCGGGGCCAGGCCTGCCGCCTTGATCCTGATCCTGGGCGAGGGCGGCGAGTGCAGCGAAACTGGGGAGGGCGGTGATGAGCGCCAGGGAACCGGCGATGAAGAGTGCTTTGAACATGGTGATATGAGCTTGGGGCCGCCATCGGCCCCAACACAAAATAACGTCCATCCGGCCCCCGGGTTCAAGGTTCCTCTACGTTATTCCTTGATCCGTACCGCCGTGCCATAGGCCATGACCTCGGCGGCGGCTCTTGAGATACCGCAGGTGGCAAATCGGAAGCCCACGATGGCGTTGGCGCCCATGGCGCGGGCATCGGCGGTCATGCGATCCACGGCCTGTTCGCGGCTCTGGGCCACCAGGGCGGTGTATTCGATGACCTCGCCGCCGACGATGATGCGCAAAAGGGCTCGGAAGTCGCGCCAGAGGTTGCGGGCGCGGACCACGGTGCCGCGGGCCATGCCGAAGGTCTCAATGATCGTCTTGCCAGGGATGGTGTCGGTGGTGGTGATGAGCATCTAGCGTTGTACCTTGCGGTAGGGGTCGTGGGGCAGAACGGCCAAGCGTTCGCGCAGGGTGAGTAGGGAGATCAGGCAGACGCCGGTGGCGCCCATGAGTAGAAACAGTTGCAAGATCCAGTGCTCTTGCGAGCCCAGGACCGTCACGCCAAGGGCTGCGGCAAAACCTGCCACAGCCACAATGCAGAACCACAACCCTAGGCGCAAACCCTTGCGGTGGAGTGGGTCCCGGCCGAGCCGTTGCCACTCCCGGTCCTCGGGTTCGGGGGGGATGCTGCGGCGCGCAAGCAGGGCCAGTTCGCGCAGTTCTTCGACCTCTTTTTCAAGGGCGGGTTCCAGGGCCAGGCGGGATTCGAAGCGGCGGCGTTCGTCCACTTGCAACTCCCCGTCCACGTAGGCCATGGCGAGCATTTGATCTCTTTCGAGTTCGTCGGAGTCGTGTTTCATGGCGTGGCCTCCAGCTCAGGAACGTGCATCGCTCGGTTCGGATCCAGGGCCGGGCCCAGGGAATCGCGCATGCGTCGGCGCGCATGGAAAAGGCGTGACATGACGGTTCCTTCGGGGATTTCGAGGGCTTCGGCGATCTCCTTGTAGCTCAGATCCTCCTGGTGTCGCAGGGTCAAAATCTCGCGGTCCCGGGCGGAAAGTTTGCTCATGGCTTCCATGTAGATACGCTCGGTTTCGGTTTGGCTGGCGTGGGCGGAGGGGTCGGGTCCGTTGTCCACGATGTCGAAGTCGAGGGGGTCTCCGTTAGAGTCGACCTGGTGGATCGAGCGCTCGCGGGTGCGGCGACCTTTGCGCAGGAAACTGAAGCAGGTGTTGCGCAGGATGCGGTGGAACCAGGGCAGGAACGGTTTGGATGTGTCGAAGGACTCGCGCGCTTTGTAGACGCGCATGAAGGTTTCTTGGGCCAAGTCCATGGCGTCCTCTCGGGAACCGACCATGGAATAGGCGATGTGATAAGCCCTTCCGCGCAGCAACTGAAAGAGGCTGTCAAAAGCCCTCAGGTCGCCGCCGTGGAGTCGGGTCATCAAGATCGAAGATTCGGTATGCATCGTGGGGACGGGCGTACGGTTCCAGTCCGCCGGGGGTGGCGGGACGGGGTTCGGCCCTCAATTCTGACCTACCTACGTAACAGCTAAATTTCCATTCAGCAAAACCCCTGGAAAAGCCACAAAACCCGACTTGAATGGGCTATATGCGTGTTTTCTACGTTGTTTTGGGCGGGAATTGCTCGGCCAGGGTCTCCAGGATAGCGGCCGCGGCACGCTGGCAGGCGCCCGGGGGGCCCAGKCGCTGGCTGACCCTTTCGAGCTCCTGGATGCAGCGCTCGCGTTCCGCGCCGGCTTTGTCCAGGTTTTGCAGGTCCAAGCCGACCTGCTCGAGCGGGCCCTCTTCGCCGAAACAGTATTCAGCAAGGACTTGTTTGCCGGCGATCAAATTGGTGGAAGCGAACATGCCCGTGGTCAGGAGTTTGTCGACCACTTTGCCTTTCCAGCCGCCCGGGTCGCGGTAGATCACGACGGCGGGGATGCGGTGGAACAGGAGGTCCGTGAGTATTGTGCCCGAAACGGCCAGGGCGCCGCGGCAGCTGGCGAGTCTGCCGTGCAAATCGCCCACGGTGACTTCGATGGGGTTTGTGATGTGCGGGCAGCGTGCACGGAATTCCTGCAGGTGTTTTTCGATGGCGGCGCGGTGGTCCTCGCTCGATTGCGCGATGACCCAGCAGAGGTCGGGGCGGCTTTCGCAGAGCGGTTCGATGGCGCGCAACATCCAGGGCAGGTTGTCGGCTATCTCGCCGCGCCGGCTGCCGGGTAGCAGTACCCAGTCGGTGCGGCCTTGCGCATCGGGCGCGGGCGGCTCTGGCAGTTTGGCCAGCTCATCGAGCAGGGGGTGGCCCACGTGGGTGACTGGCATGCCCTGGCGTTCGTACCAATGGGGCTCGAAGGGTAGGATGGTCAAGCCGCGCTGGATGGACTTCTTGTAGCGGCCCAGGCGCCAGGGTGCCCAACCCCAGAATTGAGGGGCGATGTGGTGCACCGTGGGCACGCGGAATTTACGCGCCACGCGGGCCATGGGCACGTGCAGGGCGGGTGAGTCCACGGGCACGAATAGGTCGATGGGGTCGTTCTCAGCATCCCCGCGGAATGTTTCGGCGGCGGTTTGAATCAGGCCCACATAAAAGGGCAGGGCGGCGGCGATGCCGCCCGCGTGCAGGGTGGCGTCCTGCACGGGATCGCCCAGGACTTGCACGCCGGCTTGGGCCAGGGACTTGCCGCCGAAGCCTAGGATCTGGGGGCGTGGCAGGCCTTCTTTTTCGGCCAGCTCGAAGAGGGCCGTGGCCAGRTTGCGYGTGTGGRTTTCRCCGGAGGCTTCCGCGCAGGAGAGGAARAGGCGCACGGGGCGGCCCAGGGCTTTCRGGTTGGAGAGGTCCGGGTTAGGCGGCTCGCTCGGAAGCCGCACGGGTTCCGCGGCTAGGTCCTCGCGCACGGCGGCCTCGTGGCGCTTGCGCGAGACCGTCAAGTACCAGAGTAGGCTGGGGATCCACCGGAACAGGTCCAATAGGGCCCAACCGAGCTCCCGGCGGGCGGCCCATTTMGGGTTGGGWGTGGAGCGGCGCATCATGCGGGGAGTCTAGCGCAGAAGCCCCAGGGAGCTTCGCGTGAATCGTGCCAAAGAGGGGCGAGTTGGCTGTTGGCCCCGTTGGCGATACTCGATAGGGGGTGGTGGCGCGGCAACGGCCAGCCCCATGCACTCGATTTTGACACGGCCGCGCGTTGCGCGAGTTCGCATTCCGTTTTCCCTTGGATCCCCTGGCGAGCGCCCGCAACCTAGGATTGWGATGTCACTACGWWCCCTATTGTTGCTGTTGTCGGTATTGGTTTTTCCGTGCGCCCTGCTGAGTGCCCAGGGGGGGCGCGTCCGCTTCACCGAAATTGGAGTGACGCTCAAAACGCCCGCGGGATACGAAGCTTTGCCAATTCCTCGCACGGAGAAGGCCTTGAAGCTGCTCTACGTGCGCCGCGATCCTGTCACTGGATCTTCGGTCAACCTCGGTCTGTACCGCGTATCGCGTAAGCCGGAAGCTGCGAGTTCGACAGCAGCTTTTCTGCAAAACGTGTTGAAGGCCAAACCTTCGGGTTCCCATGCGAAGTCCAAGAGTCTGGGGGAGTACAAGCGGCTGCGAGTGCCTTATGCCAGGGAGGCCCGACGGGGCCTTTTGTTTTCATACACCGGCGAGGAGTTTGTGTTTTTCCTGGTGGGCGAGGGGCCCGAGCATGTCTTTGCGGCGGAGTCTCCGAACTGGCTGGATATCGCGGGCGAGTTGCGCATCCATCCGCCGGCGCGCGACGATCGCAAGCGCTCCGMATTGGCACTCAAGTATGGACGCTCTCGATTYTCCGACAARSMGCGCCGCATCGCCGCCAACCTTTCTATGGTCGAAGGTTGGAAAGCGTACGACAGCGAGCAGTACATCTACCTCGTGCACGGTCAGGACACCCAGGCCTGGAAGGGATTCGATGGCCAATTGAGCGGGGTTCGTCGCTATTTGACGGAGCATGTGCTCAGTCATCGCAACCAGGCGCCCAAGGATGTGGGCGTCATTCGCTTGTGTCGCGACCGGCAGGAGTACTTGGACTACGGCGGCATGGACTGGACCGCGGGGTACTTCAGTTCCCAAGAGGATCAATTGGTGATCTACGATCCGGGCGATRAAAACGCCATGTTGAGCGTGTTGCGTCACGAGTCTTTCCACCAGTACATCTACGCGGCCTTGGGCGGGATTTCGCCGCACATCTGGTTTGATGAGGGTTATGCGGAACTCATGGCCAGCGCCCGGTTGGAYCAGCAGCGCGTGGTCGGCTTCGATCCGTTGCCGGGGCATATGGTCACCTTGGCGGAAATGCTGGGCGAGTCGGGCAAAGGCTTGGAGAGCCTCGACGTGTTCCTACATCTCTCCCAGCAACAGTTCTACGCGGCCCCGCGCGAGTACTACGCCCAGGCTTGGATCTGGATCGAGTTCTTGACGAACTCGGAATATGGCCAGCGATCTTCGCGCGGCGAGGACTTCATCAAACGCTACGTTCGTTACATCCGCGAGGGGTGGTTGGCACGCGTGGAAGCGGTGCCCCTCGGCGTTCCCTTGACCATGGCTTCCCTTGTGGAAGTTCGCGAACAAGCCCTTGCCAAAGCCCTCAAGAGGTTCGATCTGAAGGCGGCGGAGCCCGCGTTTCTACGCTTCGTGAAAGAGCGCATTGCTGCGCAGGGCAAGTAGCCTAGTTTTCTTACCAGGCGTGGGGATTCAAAAGACTTGGGGCCGGGCCCGTTTACCTTGGAGGGAAGCCGGGTGTACGGTTGGCGGCTAGGCAGCTTGGAGCCATGCGGCTCGCGGGGTGTGGCTGAAAGGAGACGGTGGAGGGGCATTGTCCTTTTGGGGCCGAATACTGCGTCGTAATGGGGGGCCCGGCTCCGGTAATTTTGGGACTTGCTACCGTGGGTGGGTGAAAAATCCCCTGCCCCGCCCGCTGATTGGTTTGTGTTTCCTTCTGCTGCTTGTGGTTCAAGCTCCCGCATTCATTGGGGATCCCTGTTCGGGTTCCCACGCGGATGCTTTTGAGCCGAATGATACGTTTGCTTCGGCGGCGCCGATTGCGGTGGGGATTCATTTGAATCTCTTCGTGGCGGACTTTGATCGGGACTATTACTCCCTGCTGGTTCCTTCCGGGGATCGCATGCGGGTGGAAGTGTTGTCGAGCAACAACGCGTTGAGATTCCAGGTGTGGCGTGATGGGGTTTCTATGGCAGCCCAGGACGGGGGTGTGTTCGTGGAGAACTTCACCTTGGATGCGATCGAGTTTTTCTTTCGGCCGTTTGTGTTGGCCTCGAATCCGGATCCTTGTGCGACCTACGATCTCAGTGTGGAGCTGGAAGGCAGTTTTTGCAGTCCAGGCGTGGATGATTCTTTTGAGCCCAATGACGATTGTCTGTCGGCGGTGCCGCTGCTCTCCGGCATCTACTTGGACTTGACTTCCCGGCGTTCGGACTTGGACTTCTACACCCTGGCGGTGAATCCAGGGGACATTGTGCGCGTGGTGGAATTGCAGGATTCGGGGGGCGAAATGGTCTTCCGACTCAGGAGTCAAAATTGCACCACCCTGCTGGTGCCCTTCGGGTCGACCGGTTTCCAATACAGTTATATGGGATTGACGCCCACCCAATTGGTGTTGGAGGCTTGGGTCGCGCCGAGCAATTTTGGGGTGCGCTGTACGGAGTATGGTTTCGACCTGTACGTGGGGCCGGATGTTTGTGTGGGGGCCGCGGACGATGGATTCGAGGACAATGACACGTGCGCCCAGGCGGCGCCTGGCAGCAATGGCGTGGCGGTCGGGTTGTTCGTGGAGAAAGGCGACGAGGATCACTTTGCGTACACGGTGCCCGATGGGGGCTCCTTGGAAGTGTCTCTGGCATTCCTGCATGCCGCGGGCAATGTGGACTGCCGGCTCTGGGAAGCGAGCGACCCGTTGTGCAGTGTTTCGGGCAATGGCGCGGCGTTGACGCATTCATCTGGGGCTTCGGATGGAGAGGCCTTGGTGTGGGTCAACCGCAGTGGCGCGAGCGTGCAGGTGGTGCTGGAAGTGCGCGTGCATCCGACCAGCTTCAGCGCTTGTAACACCTACGATCTAGATGTGCGGGGCCACGCGGATTCCCCGCCGGTGGGGGTTGTCTTTTGCGATCCTGCGGTGCCGAATGGGGTCGGGACAAGTACTCAACTGTCCGGCGCGATGGGCCAGGCTCAGCAAGGCGCCGGGCTGCACCTAGAAGCGCGCTACGGGGCGCCTGGAGAGTTTGGATACATGTTGGTTTCGGCGGCCTTTCAAGACCCTGGCATACAGATCGGCAATGGGCAGCTTTGCCTATCCGGGTCGGGCACGGCGCCCTGCTGTCGCTACAACGTGGCCGGGGACGAACGCAATTCCATCGGAAGGTTCGATGGTACTGGGGAGCTGCAAAACCTGGCCGGTACTTCGGGCGTGGGCTCAGGGTTCGACGTTCCGGTGAGTTTGCCCTTGCCAGGCACGCCCTTGATTCAAACGGGCGAAACCTGGCACTTCCAACTTTGGCACAGGGATGGGGCCGGGACTTCGAACTTCTCCAACGGCTTGTCGGTGTCGTTCTAGCCTTCTAAGGATTGCGTCGGCGGAAGATTGCAAAGCCGGTGGCAAATGCTGCCGCCTGGATTGCCAGCATGATCGCCACGCGGTCCATGGGCATTGTGTTCGAACCGATGATCGCGGCGAAGGTTTGGATGTCTGCCCAGCGGAAAATCGAGTAGTGCGTGATGGTCTTGACCATGTAGATCGCGAATTCAGCGATGGTCAGGAACAAGAAGATGAAGGCAATCTTGAGCGGTTGTTGGCCTAGCGCGGAGAACGCGAAGGTGATGCTGAAGAGGGTGCCGAGGAAAATTGCTTGGTAGACACTGCAGCGGAGTAGGTCCGTGTAATGCATGGAGGTGCCCACGGTCTCCAGCAGGTACGGCACGGTCATGCTGGAGAGGAACACGGGGATACCCACGGCCAGTTGGCCCATGACGAAGCGTTCCGTGTACAGGCGCAGGCGCGAGACCGGGCGCGCCAGCCAAACCTCGAGCGTGCCGCGTTGGGCTTCGCCGGCGATGGCGTTGGCGGCGAAGAGAACCGCGGCGGTGGAACCCAGGATGTTGCAGGCTTTGAAGTAGTGCTGGCCGGCCACATAGGCCGGGGCGCCGAGCTTGTCGACCAGATTGATCTGTTCGCCAAGGATGGGCAGGGGCGCAGCCAGCAACTTGAGTGCGCCCATGTTCTCGGTGAATGCGGGCCACCAGTGGATGGCCGCATACAGCAAGCCCTCCAGCATGAAGAACAGGAACAGGCTGAATATCGCGTAGGAAATGAGGTCGCGTCGCATCAGGTTCCTTCCACTCCGTAGAGGTCGCGGTAGATGGCTTTGAGGGTGCTGGATCCGAACTGCACTTGGGCGGGGGCCGGCAGGTCGGTCAGTTTTTCGAGCAGGGCCAGGGTGGGCCGTGGGTCGGGTTGGGTCAATTCGAGCACGAGCTCGGTTCCATCGACGCGCGCTTTGTCGTAGCTGTTTGCGGGAAGGGCATCGAGTACGGATTGGGCCGGACCCTCCGAATTCCAAGTGAGGCGTAGTAAGCGGGCGGCCCGATCGTGGATGACGGAGGCTTTGGTGTCGGCGATGATTTGGCCTTGGCGCATGAACAGGATGCGATCACAAACCCGGTCCACCTCGCCGAAGTGGTGGGAGGAGAGCAGGATCGTCGTGCCGGTCAGCGCGTCCTTGCGCAGGGACTCGGTGACCAGGGTCCTGCGGGAGGGGTCCAGGCCCTCGGTTATTTCGTCCAGGATGCGCACGGGCACGTCGGGGCCCATGGCTGCGGCAAAGACCAGTTGGCGCTTCATGCCGTGGCTGTAGGAGCCCATGCGGCGTTCCAGGGGCAGGCCGAAGCCCGTGGCCAGTTCCTGGGCGCGTGCCAGGGTGGCCTTGTCCCGTCCGCGCAAGAACCAGTCCAGGTGGTCGCGACCGCGCATCTCCCGGTAGACGCCCATTTCGCCCGGGGCGTAGGTCAGGCGTTCGCGTATATTGCGACCATCGCCCTTGAGCTCAAGGCCGTCGATCCAGACCGAACCCGCGTCGGGGCGGATCAAACCGATCAGGCTGCGCATCAAGGTGCTCTTGCCGCTGCCGTTGGGCCCGATCAGGCCCACGATACCCCCGCCTTGAATGTCCAGGTCCATGGGGCACAAGGCCTGGTTCGTGCCGAACGATTTACTCAGACCGCGCACGCGGATGGAGCCCGGGCCGGGAGGGGCCTGGGGAATTGTGGAGGACTCGGTCATGGGCGGAAGCTCACTGATTTCGAATCACGGTACCCGTTGTTTGCTACCGAATCACTAAACTAGCCCGGTGGGGCGGCGCCCAGGTTCGCATTTGGGTTCGAGCGTACCCGGGCAAGCCGTGGGGTGCAGGGCATGGGGTTTGACCGAGTGGGGGAGTACTGGCGAGGCCAGCGAGCGATGGACTCGGTCCGTGGCACGGTCCAAGGGGGCAGACAGGAATCCTGCTTGATGGGGAGCGAGAACCAGCTACCGTAGGGCCAGCCATGGCCCCTTATACAATCCGGATATTGAAAGAAGACTCCCTCGGTCGGGTGGAGTGGATCGAGCGTGAAGGGCAGGGGACGGCTTGGATTCGCCGGGTGGCTTGTGGTGGCAAGTGGCCTTTTTCGGGGTGGTTGGCGCGGCGCTTGATGGGGCGCGAGCGGGTGGCATTGCTGCGCTTGGCCCTGGTGCCTGGCATGCCCCGCCTGTTGGATTCGGCGGGGTCATTGCACGGAGAGGTGATGGGGCTCGCATCGCCAGGGAGGGGCGTGCCGGCGGCAAAAAACTCACTCGTTCGTGAAGCGACTATGGGCTCGGCCTTGCACCAGGCCGCATCACTCCCGGTCAATTTCTTCGATAGGTTGGAGGAGCTCGTGGTTGCGGTCCACGCGCAGGGTATCTGCCACAATGATCTGCACAAGGAACAGAACATCATGGTCGATGCACAGGGCTACCCGGGTTTGATCGACTTCCAATTGGCTTCGGTGCATTTGGGCGATACCAAAGTGTTTCGCAGTCGCTGTCACGAAGACCTGCGTCACGTGCAAAAGCACAGGCGCCGCTACCTGCGCGATGGGCGCGGTCCCGAGGGTGTCTCTATCGAGCAGGCCATCGGCGCGGGCGCCGGAGCGGGCCTTCGCAGACGGCCTCTTTCGCTTGTTTGGCGCCGCACGGGCAAACCCTTGTATCACTTCATCACGCGCAAGATTCTTAGGCGCTGGGATGGGGAGGAGCGGCGCGAGAGTTCCGGGCCATGGCCCACGTGGAGCGGGGAGCTGGGTCCCTGGACGAAAGGGCCGGTGTNAACTTAGTAAGGGGTCACTCGCGGGCTCGGAAGATGTGAGAGCAAGCGGTTGCGTGGGATGTTCAATGTGACTTTGGCACCGAGGGAGTTCAGCAAGAAGTCGCACCGAGTGGATCTCCTATCCATTGTCTTGGTGGCCGTAGTTCCGGCGCAGAACATGGAATGGGTGGGCACATGCGGGCACGGCGATCGACTTATAGCCAGGCGTCAAGCTTGCAGCGTAGCAAGGGGCTCTTTTGGCGTCTTGCGCATCTTTTGTAAAAGCAACTTCCACAAAGAGTCTAGATTCTTGGTGTCAGAATGTTGCATCAGACCCCCCTGGAGCCCCAAAGGAGGCCGAAACAGGACAAAGTGAAGAATCCCCCGATGCGCTGGTTACAAGGTGGGTGTCGAGGCGTAGATACAGTGGATCGATAGAAAAAAGGGAGGCCCATTGCGGGGCTTCCCTTTTCTTAATGYCGATGGYTCTCAGTGGTAGGTCGCGCGCTGYTCKCGGCGAAGACCTGAGGTTTGCTCGGGCGTGGCCACCAGGGAGAGYGCRGCTTGATCGCTGGCWCCGAAGGMGTTGAAGTTGTGACGCGCCGTGAAGAGTGAGAGGTGGTTGGCGCTGGATATATCGTCTATGCGGTCCAGGTCGGTGCCGTCATCTTCCCAATAGCAAACGGGGCACACGTCGTAGGCGCTGCGACGCGCCAGGGAGTAAAAGTCGCAGCAGGGGCATTGGTTTTGTTCGTCTCGCAGCATGCTTAGTGGGCCTCCAGCCAGTTCTTGCCGTAACCGAAATCCACGACCAGGGGCACGTCGAGTTCGACGGCGTTCTCCATGCAATCGCGAACGATTTCGATGGTCGCTTCCAAGTGGCTCTTGGGAACTTCGAGCACCAATTCGTCATGCACTTGTAGCAGCATTTGGGCCGGGCTGTTTTCTTTGGCCAAGCGGATTTCGAGGTCGATCATGGCGCGTTTGATGATGTCGGCGGCGCTGCCTTGCACGGGCGTATTGACCGCCACGTTTTCCGCCATGGCGGCCATGCGCGGGTTCTTGGAAGTCAGCTCGGGCAGGTTGCGGCGGCGTCCGAAGAGCGTTTCCACGTAGCCGTTCTCGCGGGCCCTCTCCAGCAGGTTGTCGATCCAGGTGCGCACGCCGGGGAAGGCTTCGAAGTAGCGTTCGATGAACTTTTTAGCGTCGGGCACGGTCAAACCGGTTTCGCGTGCCAAGCGTTGGGCGCCCATGCCGTACAGCAGGCCGAAGTTGATGGCCTTGGCCTTGGAGCGGTGATCGCGGTCGACTTCACTGGGGTCCAGGTCGAAGATTTTAGCGGCGGTGGAGGCGTGGATGTCTTGGCCTTCCTTGAAAGCCTTGGTGAGGCCTGGGTCGCCGCTCAGGTGCGCCATGATGCGCAGCTCGACCTGGCTGTAGTCCGCAGCCAGGAGCACCCACTCGCCGTGTTCGTCGGCGGGGCGCGGCACGAAGGCCTCGCGCAGTTTGCGGCCACGGGGCGTGCGGATCGGGATGTTCTGCAGGTTGGGGTTGGAGCTGGCCAGGCGACCGGTGGCGGCGCTGATCTGGCTGAAGTGGCAATGCACGCGCCCGRWTTGNGNKTTYRSGNRACGMGGNAKSGCWTCNASGTWKRKSYKGMRYRRTKTNNCTRCCWSGNCSKRMKGCCARRAKKCKKTNGWYGAKCTCCACCTCGCCATAATTTGTGGTCAGGGTCGAGTGGTCGGTCGCCCAACCGGTTTTGGTTTTCTTGGGCTTCTTGACACCGGCTTCTATTTGGATTTTCAGCTTTTCGAAGAACACGGCGCCCAGGGCTTTGGGGCTGTTCAAGTTGAGGTCGGGCACGTCCGCCAAACGCCGAACGTCGGCTTCGGCGGCTTGCATGTCCTTGAGTAGCTCGTGGCCGAGCTCCACAAGTGCTTCCACATTCAAGCGAATGCCGCGCGTCTCCATGGCCTGCAGGACCGGTACCAGGGGCAGCTCAAGGTCATAGTAGAGGGATTCAAATCCGCCCTCTTGCAGCTCCTTTTCGAGCAGTTGGTAGAGGCGGAAAGTCACGTCCGCGTCCTCGCAGGCGTACTCCGAAACCTGCTCCACCAGGACTTCTGCCATGGTGATTTGCTTCTTGCCCTTGCCGATCAACTCAGAGGTCGGGATCTTGCGCAGGTTGAAGTAGTGCAAGGCTTGCTCGTCCAATCCGTGGCGGCGGTCGGCTCCGGCAACGGTGAAGCTAGCCACCATGGTGTCGAAGAACGGCGGCGGCACTTCGATGCCATGGGCGTGCAGTACCATGGCGTCGTACTTGACGTTTTGGCCGATGCGGTTCAGTTCGGGGTCGGTCAGCAGGGGACGTAGCGCGTCGAGCAGATCGCTTGGACCTCCGGGCAATACCGCGGGGGTTGCATTGAAAGGCACGTAGAAGGCGCGTCCCGCTGCGGCGCAGAACGAAATGCCCACCAGGGAGACCTCGAGCGGGGAGAGGCCCGTGGTCTCCGTGTCCCAGGCGAAGGTTCCGGCGGCGCGCAGCTCTTTCTCCATGGCCTGCAAGCCTGCCGCGTCTTGAACCATCACATAGTCGCGCTCCATGTCGACTTTGCTTCCACCGCCCTTGCGCACCTTGTCCGCCAAGCTACGGAAGTCGAGTTTGGTGAAGACGTCGGCCAGTTGGGCCGCGTCCGGGTCGGGCGTTGTCCAATTCTCCATGGGAGGGTCGAGCGGCACATCCGTGCGGATGGTGACCAGATCCAGGGAAAGCAAAAGCATCTCCCGATCGTTCTCGATCTTCTCCTTGTTCTTGCCTTTGACCGAGTCCAGATTTTCCAGAATGCCAGCCACTGATCCGAATTCCTCGACCAGCTTGATGGCGCCCTTCTCGCCAATGCCCTTGACGCCGGGGATGTTGTCGGAAGCATCACCCATCAAAGCCAGTACGTCGATCACGTGGTCGGGCGTGGTGCCAAACTTTTCTTTGACCGCTTCCGCACCCTGGATTTCCAAGTCCACACCGCGTTTGAACACGTTGTACATCTGGATTTTGTCGCTGATCAGTTGCATGAAGTCCTTGTCACCGGAAACGATGAAAACCTCGTGTCCAGCGGCTTCGCCCTGGCGCGCCAGGGTTCCGATCACATCGTCCGCTTCGTAGCCCGGAATTTCGTAGAGCGGGATGTCGTGGGCGCGGACCACGGTGCGGATCAACTCCAATTGATCGATCAGCTCCTCGGGGGCTTTCTCCCGGGTGGCCTTGTATTCCTTGAACTGCTCGTGTCTGAAGGTCGGCCCCTTCGCGTCCAAGGCCACCGCGATCAGGTCGGGCTCCTCGCTGTCGAGGATGCGCCGCAGGGTCATGGTGAAGCCGTAGGTCGCGCCGATCGGCTGGCCAGCCAGGGTGGTCAACCCCGAACGAGCCAGGGCGAAATGGGAGCGATAGGCGAGGGCGGTTCCGTCGAGCAGGAAGA
>JAESRM010000018.1 GCA_016764635.1 Planctomycetota bacterium | reverse complement strand
AATCGAGGGCTGCGCCGTGCCGTTCGATCAGCGCTAGCAAATCCTCTTGGGCTTCATCCCGGACCTCGCGCCAATCCTCCCCGCGAAGAGACTCGGCGTCCTGGATGTCCGCGCGGATGCGGAAAAAGGCCTGTTCGCCGTGTAGGCCCTGGCTGCGGGCTTTGCTGGGCAGGTCCAGGTAGAAGCGCGCCACCGAAACCGCGTCGGGTCGGCCTTGGGCGCCCAATCGTTGGGCCGTTTGAAGCAAGCTCGATTCATCCTGGAGCCCTCCGGCTCGCAGCGCTTGCAGGCGTTCTCCAAATTCAGCCAGCAGGTCTTGAACGCTGGTTGCGGCGACCGATTCGGCTTGGAGAGTGCTTGCCAAAGCGAGGGGAGCGAACCCAGAACTGGCTAGCAAGCAGGCCAAGGCCCAACCGAGGGGGCGCAGTGCCAGCGCCCGCATCAGCGGGTTTCCAGGGCCTTGATGTATTGGGCGCGACCCGGGCTCGGGGGGAGTTTGCGCGCTTCGAGCAGGGCGTCACCGAACCAGCCGGCGCTGTGCAGGAATGTCACGCGTTGCATGCCCTCGAGCTTGTTCAGTTCCGTCAGGACATCGGGTGMGGMAACCACCTGGAAGTCGGCCGTRCCCATGGGGCTTTCCAAACCGAAAACCGTGGCGAAGATTTCCACGGTGTAGAAACCGGGCGACAGTGCGCTGGTCAAAACGAGWGCGGGATCGACCGGGTTCACATTGAGCCGCTCGGTGCCGAGGTCGAAAGCGCTGCCGTCGTTCTGGTTCAGGACGATGCGGTAGCTCTGGGCATCGTTCTCAGGCGTCCAGCGAAGTTCGCCGGACCATGTGCCAGCGGGTCCGCGGGCCAGCTGCTTGCCAAAAGGCGTTAGCAGGACCGCAGAGGAATCGCCGCGCATGGTGGACGTGTTGGGCCACTGAACGTCGGCTGCGGCCAGGGTTCCCGAATGGGGCCAAAGGTCACGGCCTCCCAACAGCCAAATCAGCATCAGTGCTGCAGCGCATGATAGGAATGCCCGCATGCCGCGTAGGGATAYCGGAGCTTTGAGGGGCGCGGGAACGGTAGGCGCGGTGCCCTCAAAGGATGCGGGCTCATCCAGCAGAAGCGGGGAGGGCGGGCGTGCGTCCAGGGTTTGCATGTCCTCAGCGCAGTCGGCGCAGATTTCCAAGTGCTCTTTGATCTCGGCCCGTCGTGCCGCTTCCAAGGGGTCTCCAGCGAAGGGCATTCCCAGGGCAAAGAGTTCCTCGGAACTGGGGCACTGCTGGCTGTCTAGCAGGGATTCCTGAAGCCACATTTCGGCTTGGCGCAGGCGCTGGAGTTTGGCGCGCGCGTTGGGGTCGGCTTGAAGGCGAGCAAGGTCCTGCTCGTTCAATTCATCCCAGTGTGCGAGTTGTTGATGCAAGGCTTCGGAGGGGGCAAGGTCGTCTGGAGAACCCGCATAGAACTCCGACCGGCCCGTTTGATCGGGGTCGGAAAAGGGAGGTCTATTTTCGGGGGGCCGTGCCATGTTCTTCGGGTCGTTGTGGGAAGCGGGCTTATGCCTCTTCCAGCTGGTATTCGTTCAAAAGGACCTTGCGTAGGCTGATCGTAGCCCGGCGCAGGCGATATTTGGTCTGCTCTAAGGATATTGAAAGATCCCCAGAAATTTTGCCCAGGGTTTCGCCTTGTACGAAACGACGGTCCAGAAGCGTGCGTTGTTCSGGGTCGAGGCTGCCCATGGCCTGGCGTACGAAGCCGCCRATTTCCAGGGTGCCKGCCTCTTCCTCGGGSCCCGGGTGCTCGTCGACCTGCTCGGGCATGTCGTCGCCCACTATCGTCAGGCGGGGGCGGCTTTGGGAGCGTTCCCGGCGCTTGATGTCCACGCAGCGGCACCAGGCCACACGGTAGAGCCAGGTGCCTAGGGAGCCTTTTTCGGGGTTGAAAGAGCCTCGATCCAGGCGCTCCATAATGTAGAGCACCAATTCCTGGTAGAGGTCGTCGCGCCCACTGGAGTCCTGCTCGAAGTGCCCAATGCAGTGGTAAATGAGCCCACGATAGCGCTCCAGGAACGCGCCCATGCTGGCTTCGTCCCTTCCTCTGAGCCCTTCCGTCAGTTCAAGGTCATCCACGTTGTTTTTCCCCATTGGCGGGTGTCGCCAAATGCAGGAGAGGCAATTTGGAGGGGGCATTCAATGGGGGCGCAGGGTTCTTGGGGCCGTTTGGAGCCTTGGGGAGGGGGTCCCGGTGGGTGCGTAGCGTCATAACCGACTTCTATATAAACGTTTACGCAGATGCGGCGGTCTCGGTGGGCCGAGAACAGGCTTCCCGGCTTCGGGATTGAACTACCTGCTTTCGGCCCCTAGCCTGAAGTGGCGTGGCGGCCCTCGTGAGCCTATACTGGTCGCCCCGAAACCTGGATCTAGCCCTTATCTTCCTGTGAAAGACGTAGTCATCGCCAGTGCTTGCCGCACGCCCATCGCCACCCTTCAGGGTGCCCTCTCATCCATGTCCGCTCCCGAACTGGGAGCCCTTGCTGCAAAGGAGGCTATCTCCCGCGCGGGCATTGACGCCTCTGCAATCGAGGAGGTCATCTTTGGCAACGTTCTTGCAGCGGGCCTGGGTCAAAACCCGGCTCGCCAAGTTGCGTTGGGCGCGGGAATTCCCGCAGCCGTTGGCGCCATGACCATCAACAAGGTTTGCGGTTCTGGTTTGAAGGCCGTCATGCTGGCCGCGCAAGCCATTCGCGCAGGCGACGCGGATTGCGTCCTTGCGGGCGGCATGGAGTCCATGTCCAACGCACCTTACCTGTTGCCCGAAGCGCGCCGCGGCGTGCGTTTGGGCCATGGCAAGTTGATCGACTCCATGGTCAACGATGGTCTGTGGGACAAGTACAACGACTTCCACATGGGACAGACCGCAGAGTTGGTCGCCGACAAGTACAGCATCACCCGCGAAGAGCAGGATGCGTTTGCTGTCGAGAGTCATCGACGCGCATCCGAGGCTGAGAAGGCCGGACGTTTCGACGCAGAGCGTTTTGAAGTGTCGGTGCCCCAGCGGCGCAAGGATCCGATCGCCTTCAACAGCGACGAGAACATTCGCCATGACGCCAGTCTCGAAGGCATGGGCAAGCTGCGCGCCGCATTCAAGCGCGATGGCTCCGTGACCGCGGGCAACGCTTCATCGATCAACGACGGCGCTTGCGCATTGGTCGTCATGAGCGCCGAGCGCGCCGAAGCCTTGGGCGTGAAGCCCCTGGCGAAAATCACAGCCTACGCCACCAGCGGCATGGCCCCCGAGTGGGTCATGATGGCGCCCGAGCTTTCCATCCGCGCCTGCGCTGAGAAAGTCGGCATGCAGCCCGGCGATTTCGACCTGCACGAGATCAACGAAGCCTTCAGCGTGGCTGCCATCGCCCTGCGCAAGCAGCTCGACTTGGATCCCAACAAGATCAACGTGAACGGTGGTGCCGTGGCCCTGGGTCACCCGATCGGCGCTTCCGGCGCTCGCATCCTGACCACCCTGCTTTACGCCATGCAGCAAAACAGCGCCAAAACCGGCATGGCTTCCCTATGCCTCGGCGGCGGAAACGCGGTGTCCCTGGCCGTGGAGGCCCTCTAATGACGAATCCCTACTTCTCACAAGTGGCCGTGATCGGCGCTGGAACCATGGGCAATGGCATTGCTCAAGTCTTCGCGGTGCGCGGCAGTAAAGTCACCCTGGTGGACTCCAACGACGCCGCGCTCGCGCGCGGTATCGGTGCCATCGAAAAGAGCTTGGCCCGCATGGTCAAGAAAGAGCGCATGACGCAAGCCGACGTGGACGCCGCCATGGCGCGCATCGAAGGTTGCAGTGCCATCGCCAAAATCGGAACTCCCGAGTTGGTTGTTGAAGCGGTCGTTGAACGCTCCGAGGTCAAAGCTTCGGTCTTCAAGGAACTCGATGAGGTCACTCCCGCGTCGACCATCCTGGCCACCAACACCAGCTCGATCTCCATCACCGAAATCGCTGCGAACACCAAGCGTGCCGACAAGGTCATCGGAATGCATTTCATGAACCCGGTTCCGATCATGAAGTTGATCGAAATTATCCGCGGGCATGAAACCTCCGACGAGGTCACCAAGCGCATCTTGGAAGCCTCCGAGGATCTCGGCAAAGTGCCCGTCGAAGCCAACGACTACCCCGGCTTCGTGGCCAACCGTTTGCTCATGCCCATGATCAACGAGGCCGCCTACGCCTTGATGGAAGGCGTGGCCACCGCCGACGGAATCGACACCGTCATGAAGCTCGGCATGGCTCACCCCATGGGCCCCCTGGCCCTGGCCGACCTGATCGGCTTGGACATCTGCCTCAACATCATGGAAGTACTCCACGATGGTTTCGGTGACAGCAAGTATCGCGCTTGCCCCTTGTTGCGACGCATGGTCGCCGCTGGCCAGCTCGGTCGGAAATCCGGTAAGGGTTTCTTCGACTACAGCGCCTAATCCTTATACAGCGCCCATTTCCCACGCCCCACCCCCCTCCAAAAGAGACTACTTTCCATGGACTTTGCCCTCACCGAAGAGCTCGCGATGATTCGCGACATGGCGCAGGACTTCGCCGAAAACGAACTCATGCCCCTGGCGACCGAGCACGATCGCAACGCCAAAATCGATCCCTCCGTGTTCGCCAAGATGGGGGAGTTGAGCCTTTGGGGTCTGACGATTCCTGAGGAATTCGGCGGCGTCGGTATGAACAACTTGGCCTTGAGCCTGGTGCTCGAGGAGATCAACCGGGCGTGTGCTTCCACGGGAGTGACCCTTTCCGTGCACGCTTCCCTGGTTTGTTCGCCGATCAATAAGTGGGGTACGGACGCTCAAAAGAAGGAATGGCTGCCCAAACTCGCCACCGGCGAGATCATCGGTGCTTATTCCCTGACCGAAGCCGTTTCGGGATCCGATGCGGCCGCCCTGATCGCCACCGCCGACAAGGACGGGGACGAATGGGTGCTCAACGGCACCAAATTGTTCGTCACCACCGGCGAGCAAGCCGGCCTGTTCGTGATCTACATGCGCACGGACCAAACCGCCTCCAAGGCCAAAGGCATCACCGCCTTCCTGGTCCCGCGGGACACGCCCGGCTTCAAGGTCGGCAAGGCCGAGAAGAAAACCGGCATCCGCGGTTCCTCGACCAACGAGTTGGTCATGGACAATGTGCGCTTGAGCGCGGACATGATCCTGGGTGAAGTCAACAAGGGCTTCCACCTGGCCATGGACACCCTGGACGGCGGCCGTATCGGCATCGCCAGCCAGTCCTTGGGCATAGGCCGCGCATGCCTCGAAGCCGCCATCAAGTACGCCAACGAGCGCGAGCAGTTCGGCAAAACCATCGGTAACTTCCAAGCCATCCAGTGGAAACTGGCTGACATGTCCACCCAATTGGACGCGTCGCGCCTGATGACCCACAAAGCCGCGTGGTTGCGTGACAACGGACTCGAGTCCGGACGCACCGCCAGCCAAGCCAAGCTGATGGCTTCCAAGATGGCCAACTTCTGCGCCGACGAATGCTTGCAGATCCACGGCGGCGCCGGTTACACCGACGACTTCCATGTGGAGCGCCTCTTCCGCGACGCACGCATCACCGAGATCTACGAAGGCGCCACCGACGTGCAACGCATCGTGATCGCACGCAGCCTATTGCGCTCCTAGTCCGTTACTTCGGCACCCATGGATTCCATAGTGAGTACACCCAAACCTTCTCTCGCAGAGCGTTTGCTCGAAGGCCAACGCGGCGCGTTGGCCCGGGCGATCACGTGGGCGGAGGACGCGGACCCGCGTTTCCCCGACCTGCTTGAAAAGGTGTATTCACGCATTGGACAAGGGCGCCGTTTGGGAGTGACCGGCCCCCCGGGCGCGGGCAAGAGCACCCTGGTTAACCTACTCGCCAAGCACCTGCGCGAGCAGGAGCGTACGGTGGGAGTGTTGGCGGTCGACCCGTCCAGTCCCTTCACCGGCGGCGCTTTGCTGGGCGATCGCATTCGTATGGAAGAGCGCACCATGGACCCCGGTGTGTTCATTCGTTCCATGGCCAGTCGCGGCAGCCGCGGCGGGTTGGCGCGCGCCACCGTCGATGCCTTCGATGTGATGGAYGCCTTTGGCCTCGAGGACTTGATCGTGGRAACGGTCGGCGTGGGCCAAGCTGAATACGACGTGGTCGGCGTGGCCGATACGGTGCTGGTTGTGCTTTGCCCGGGCGCTGGCGATGGCGTGCAAGCCATGAAATCCGGCCTGCTCGAAGTGGCCCACGTCCTGTGCGTGAACAAGTCGGATCGCCCCGGCGCGGACCGCATGGTGGCCGACCTGTCCGAGGCCGTGCACCTGCGCACGGCGGGCAAGGACATGTGGGCTCCGCCCGTGATCTCCGCCAGCGCGGGTACGGATAAGGGCGTGGACGGGGTGCTCGAAGCCATCGCGCAACATCGCGCTTACATGGCGAAAAAAGGCCGACTGCAGTCCCGCCGAAAGGAACAACGCCTCGAACAGGTCCAGCGCGTGCTGCGCGAGGGCTTCGATGGCGAAATTTGGGCCGGTCGTGGGCTGAAGGCCTACGCACAGTCCATGATCGAATCCTCTACCACGACCCACGGGGCCGCAGAGCGTATCCTAGAAGACCTACTGAACTCCTTGCCGAAGGGCTGGAGCGAACAAAATAAGGAAGGCAGCCTGTGACCACTCCCATGGCAAACATA
This sequence comes from Planctomycetota bacterium, assembly GCA_016764635.1. Taxonomy (GTDB): domain Bacteria; phylum Planctomycetota; class UBA1135; order UBA1135; genus NORP259. The sequence continues at coordinate 6,424 of JAESRM010000018.1, read as the reverse complement.
GATCAGAAAGCCCAATGGCAAGCCGCGCTGGAAAAGTCGCGCTTGCGTGAGGCCAACTTCACCACCCTTTCCGGCGATGCCCTGCAGCCCGTGTACGGACCCGAGGATGTGACCTTGGATCCTGTGGAAGACCTGGGTTACCCGGGCCAATTCCCGTACACCCGCGGAGTGCACCCCAGCATGTACCGCGGCCGCCTCTGGACCATGCGCCAGTTCGCGGGCTTCGGCACCGCGCGCGAAACCAACGAGCGTTTCAAGTTCTTGTTGGCCAATGGTCAAACCGGCTTGTCGGTGGCCTTCGACTTCCCGACCTTGATGGGCTACGACTCGGACGATGAAATCTCCAAGGGCGAGGTCGGCAAGGTGGGCGTTTCGATCTCGTCCCTTGCGGACATGCAAGCGCTCTTCGAGGGCATCCCGATGGGGGAGGTCTCCACCTCCATGACCATCAACGGTCCCGCGCCGATCATGTTGGCTTTCTACATCGCCTGCGCCGAGCGCAATGGTGTGGATCCCAAGACCCTGCGCGGCACGATCCAGAACGACATCCTCAAGGAATACCAGGCCCAACACGCTTGGTTGGTCCCGCCGGAGCCTGCCCTGCGCATGATCACCGACGCGATGACCTATTGCGCCGAGCACGTGCCCCAATGGAACACGATTTCGATCTCCGGGTATCACATCCGAGAGGCCGGATCGACCGCTGCCCAAGAGCTGGCCTTCACCCTGGCCAACGGCATGGAATACGTGCGCCGGGGAATTGCGGTGGGCTTGGACGTGGATAGCTTCGCCCCGCGCCTGTCGTTCTTCTTCGACAGCCACTTGGACTTCTTCGAGGAGATCTGCAAGTTCCGTGCGGCCCGCCGCATTTGGGCGCGCAAGATGCGTGACGATTTCGGCGCCAAGGATCCCAAGTCCTGGATGCTGCGCTTCCACACGCAAACCGCCGGCGTTTCGCTCACCGCCCAGCAGCCCGAGAACAACATCGTGCGCACGGCCTTCGAGGCCCTGGCCGCGGTGCTCGGCGGCACGCAATCCCTGCACACCAACTCCATGGACGAGACCCTGAGCTTGCCCACGGAGAAGGCCGTCAAGATCGCCCTGCGCACGCAGCAGATCATCGCGGAAGAAACCGAAGTGGTCCACGTGGCCGACCCTCTAGCGGGTTCCTACTTCGTCGAAGCGCAGACCAATCGCCTCGAAGCGGAGGCCGAAAAGTACTTCGCTGAAATCGAAGAGCGCGGCGGCGTGGTGCCGGCCATCATGGACGGCTTCTTCCAGTTGGAAATTCACCACTCGGCGGTCAAGTACCAACGCGCCATCGAGAGCGGCTTGAAGAAAGTCGTGGGCGTGAACACCTACGTGGAAGAGGGCAAGGGCCCGTCCATCGAACTTCACAAGATCCGCAAGGAAACCCAGGAAGAAGCTCACCAGGCCATGGCCGATCTACGCTCCACCCGCGACGACAACGAAGTCAAAGCCAGTTTGGATGCCATCCGCGCCGCATGCGGTACGGACGACAACCTGATTGCGCGTTTCGTCACAGCCGCCCACGCGGGCTGCACCCTMGGCGAAATCGCCCAGGTYYTGCGCRGCGAATTCGGCGAGTTCCAGGAACCCAACATCCTGTAAYTCGAGCGCCCTGCGCAACCCCAAAGCACATCTCCCCAACACCCAAATCCAGCTCATGAAAGATCGTCGAATTAGAGTCCTTATTGGAAAGCCTGGCCTAGATGGCCACGATCGCGGCGCTAAAACCGTGGCCAGCGTTCTGCGCGACCATGGCATGGAAGTGATCTACACAGGCCTCCACAAGACGCCCGCCATGATCGCGGAAACGGCCTTGCAGGAGGACGTGGACGTGGTTGGTTTGTCGATCCTCTCCGGTGCGCACATGGAACTCTTCCCCCGGGTCCGCGAGGAACTGGGCAAGCGCGATCTACAGCACGTTTTGCTCGTCGGCGGTGGCATCATCCCCGAGGAAGACATGGAGGAATTGGAGAAGGGCGGATTCACCAAACTGTTCGGCCCGGGAACCCACACCGACGACATTGCAAACTTCATCAAAGATGAAATGCAGAAGCGTTGGGCAAACGAAGGAACCGGAGCATGAGCACCAAGAACCGTTCTGAAGAAATGCCTGAGCGCGACATCCTCAACATCGAGCAGGCCGCAGCCCTTTTGGGTGTGAGCGTCAAGACCTTCCACAAGGTGTTGCACTCCGAAGACGTGCCGGCGCGCAAGATTGGACGCGAGTGGAAGTTCTCTCGCCAAGCTCTGATCGACTGGGTGGGGGCGGGTGTCTCCACTTGCTTCTACCGCGAATCCGTCGACCGCGGCGTGATCACGCCCCAGGGAGCTCCCCAGGGCAACCCCACCAACCAAATCTCCAGTACTGAGAAGACCCGCCGCACCGCCGGCTGGAAAATCGAACTCGACTGAAGGCTGACCGACCATCCTGAGCCGCCATTGCAGCTCAACGCTCCCACGGAGCACCCCCCTAAACTGCACTCCCCAAATGTACAAACTTCCCGCCATCCAGCACGGTCTGGACCTGACCGAAGACGAGAGCATGATCCGCGAAATGGTCGCGGACTTTGCCAAGAACGTAGTGGCTCCGAAGGCCGCTGAGGTCGACGAGAACCATCACTTTTCCACGGAGACCTGGAGCAAGATCGTAGAGCTCGGCCTGCCCGGAATCGTGTTCCCCGAGGAACTCGGAGGCAGCGACGGCGGCACCCTGGCCTACGTCCTGGCCATCGAAGAACTCTCCAAGGTCTGCGGCTCTACCGGCTTGACGCTGGCAGCCCACGTGAGCCTTGGCACCTATCCCATCTTCAAGTGGGGCGGAAAGGACCTGTGTGAGAAGTACGTGCCCGCGCTGATCCGCGGCGACTACATGGGCGCCTATGCTTTGACCGAGCCGAACGCCGGTTCCGACGCGGGTGGCACCCAGACCACCGCGGTCGAGGATAAAGACGGCTGGGTTCTGAACGGCCGTAAGTGTTTCATCACCAATGCCAACCACGCCGGTGTCTTCATCGCCACGGCGGTGACGGACAAGACCCTAGGCGCCAAGGGCATCAGCGCTTTCGTCGTGCCCCGCGACACGCCCGGCCTCAGCCTTGAGAAAGGCGAGCAGAAGCTCGGTATGCGCGGTTCCGATTGGGCTAGCGTAGTCTTCGAGGACGCGCACATTCCCAAGGACCACATGCTGGGTTCCAAGGAGGACGGTTTTGTGACCTTCATGAAGACCTTGGATGGCGGTCGCATCTCGATCGCAGCCTTGTCCCTGGGCATCGCCGCCGGCGCCTTCGATTGCGCGAAGCAATACGCCCACGAGCGCGAAGCGTTCGGTGGACCCTTGACCTCTCAGCAGGCTGTGCAGTTCAAGCTTGCGGACATGGACATGGAGATCGAGGCCGCACGCCACATGGTGTACCACGCTGCTCGTCTCAAGGACGCCGGGCTGCCCTATGGTCGCGAAGGCGCCATGGCCAAGCTGTATGCTTCCGAGGTCGCCATGCGCGTCACCTACGATGCCATCCAGATCTACGGTGGTTACGGCTTCAGCCGCGAGTACCCGGTCGAGCGCATGTGGCGTGATGCCAAGTTGTGCGTGATCGGCGAAGGCACCAGCGAAGTGCAGCGCCTGATCATCTCGCGCCACATCCTGCGCGGTCTCAAGAAGAACTCGTAACTCTGATTCCATGACTGCAACCTCCGAAAAACCCCAGTCCGTGAAGCTCGGAGAATGGACCGTGACCCAGGTGGGAGATGGATTCTTCCGCCTGGATGGGGGCGCCATGTGGGGCGTGGTGCCGCGCGCCCTCTGGGGCAAGATGACCCCGCCCGCAGAGGACAACACGATCCCCATGGCCTTGAACTGTTTCCTGGCCGAGCGCGGCGATCAGAAGATTCTGATCGAAGGCGGCGTGGGCGAGCGTTGGTCAGAAAAGCACGTGGCCATGTACCACTTGGATCGTTCCGAAAACCTGCGTTCCAATTTGGAACGTATCGGGGTCAAGCCCGAGGACATTACACACGCCGTGGCGAGTCATTGTCATTGGGATCACGTGGGTGCATGGGTGGAAGAGGTCGATGGCGAGCTCAAGCCTTTGATGCCCAATGCCAAGCACTTTGCGCCTGAGGCTGAAATTGCGCAGTGTTTGAATCCTGACAAAATCCGSCGCGCATCCTAYCGCGCCGACGATYTGCMAACCCTCTTGGAYAATGACCTRCTGGTCGGMTTCACGGGYGAAACSCARATCGTCGAAGGCCTGACCTCGCACGTGCTCGGCGGACACTCCAGTGGMGTTTCCGTKTTYCGCTTRGATGGGGGAGCGCCGGAWGCCCAGGCGATTTTCTGGGCCGACGTGGTYCCGACMACGCACCAYATTCAGCCGGCCTACATCATGGCCTACGACATGAATGCGGAAGAGTCCTACAACGTGCGCAGCGAGTGGTTGCAACGCGCGAGTGAGGGAGGCTGGTTGGGACTTTTCTACCACGACACGGAAGTGCCCTTTGCACGCATCACAAAGCCCGAACGGCGCTATGTGATCGAACCKGTGGTATGACCATGCGGGTTGTTTCCCTGTGCCCGAGCACGACGGAGTTGATCTTTCAGCTCGGAGGGCAGGACCTTTTGGTGGGCATCACCAGTTGGTGCATTCATCCGGCGSATGGGGTCGCATCCMTCGAWAAAGTCGGAGGCACCAAGGATCCGAAGGTGCAGCGCATCATCGAGCTGGCACCCGATCTGGTTTTCTTCAACGAGGAGGAAAATCGCAAGGAGGAYSCGGAYGTCTTGGCCGCAGCGAAYGTGCCYTTGCACATTTCGTTCCCTAAGACGGTTGTCGCYTCCATCGARTTGATCCGTTCYATTGGCCGCGCGATCGATCGCGAAGAGGCCGCCGAAGCCTTGGCCCTGCAGGCCGAACGCGCCCTGGAAGCCGTATCGAAATCCGCCGAAAGTGCGGACCCGATTCGCTACGCCTATCTCATCTGGCGCAAGCCCTGGATGGCCGCCGGTGCGGACACTTACCTGACCGATCTTTTAGGTTTGGCGGGCGGCGTCAACGTGATGGCGGCAGGCGGAGAGCGTTATCCAGCCCTGGAACTCGACCAACTCGTCGAAGCGGCTCCCCAGGTGATATTGCTGTGCAGCGAGCCTTTTCCGTTCAAGGACAAGCACATCGAGGAACTGCGTAAAACAGAGGGTTTGCAGCACCTGACTTACATCTTGGCTGACGGGGAAGCCCTAACTTGGCATGGCTCCCGGACGCTCGAGGGCATACCATATGCCCAGAAAATACTGGGCCAAGCCCGTACCTCACATAGTGAACCCGGCTCCTCGGGTTTGCCTGCCACCCCTGAATAATTCCCATGATGCTGCTCTCTGTAATCCTGTCCGCTGTCGGCGCCGCCGCCGTGCAAACCGCTCCCATTCAAACCGTCGAAGCTCTGGCCATGGGCGCGACTCCCATCGCCGAAGAAGCCGCTGCTGAAGAAGCCGCCGCCCAAGACTGGAAGGGCAAGGTCACCGTTTCCCTGAGTTCCACCGACGGCAACGCCAGCGAGAAAGGCGCCTATGCCGACCTTAAGATGGCCAAGGAACTGGAGAACGGAAACCGCTTGAGCGTGTCCGCGTTCTGGACCTTCCGTCAGTCCAAAGCCGCTGGCATCACCCAGCGCACCTCGAGCCTCGAGACCAAGTACGACGTGGCGATCAACGACGCGTCCTACTACTACGGCATCGCGACCGCCGAGAGCAAGTTGGAAAGCGACTTGGATCTGCGTTGGTCCGTGGGTGTCGGTCTCGGGCACACCGTCGTTGAAAAAGAAGACTACAAGGCTTCGGTTGAAATTGGTGTGTCCCACGTGGACGAGTCTTACACGATCAACAACGCGGATGACGATTCCTACGTTTCCGGTCGTTTTGGTTACGACGTGGTTTGGGACTATTCCGATAAGTTGAAGTTCGAGAACAATGCTTCCCTGCTGTTCAGCCTGGACGACACCGATGACACCAGCAGCCGCATGGTGACCGCTGCTACTTACAAGATGACCGCCTCCATGCTGGCCCAAGCCGGTTGGATCTGGGAGTGGGACAACACCCCGGCATCGGGCAGCGGCAAGGACGACAACCTCTACACCATCTCCTTGGGCTGGACGTTCTAAGGTTTAGACGAGGGTGGAAGGTGCCGCGGATTATCCATCCACCTGCAAGAGCCCCCCGTTCCGGCGTCAGCCGGAGCGGGGGGCTCTTGCATTGGTGGAGGGGGAATTCGTGGCTCCGTACATCCGGACAGTTTCTCCGAATCGTGCGTATGGGGCCGGAGCAGCGGGGTAGGGGGTCATTAGCCACGGGCGGACGGTTTGGAGGAATAGTCCGGTAGTACCGAGCCACAAACTCTCCCTC
>JAESRM010000017.1 GCA_016764635.1 Planctomycetota bacterium | reverse complement strand
TGTTTTGCTATTCCCTTGTTTGTGGGGTGGAATCTGCCGTTCGCGGGCGGCTTGGGGTGAGATTGAATCTCAATGTATGTGTGGGGGGTGGGGAATGGGGTCCTCGCAAAAACGAGAGGTTTGGCTTCTCAAGGGGAAATTGCAAACAAGTACGGGCTGTGTATCGACACGCCCGTGTCCAAAGGCTATTTTTCTGGCCCGTAACCCCTTTTTCGGTGCTAGCGGAAATACTCCATGGACCTATTCCACTTCCCGCGCTGGACCAACCGAATTCGACTGCTGCTTCCCCCGATGGCTATCGGTGGTGGATTGTACGCAGTCTGTTTGGTCGCTTTTGGCGCGTCCCCGGACACTCTCGCAGTGGGCTATGCTCCCAAGCAGCCCATCCCCTACAGCCACCGCTTGCACGCGGGTGAGTTAGGCATTGATTGCCGCTATTGCCACCAAAACGTGGAAAACAGCGCACATGCTTCCTTGCCGGCCACAGCGACTTGCATGAATTGCCATGCCAAGGTGAAGACGGAGAGTCCGCTGCTCTCCCTCTTGCGCGAAAGCGCAGATACCGGCGTTGCGATTCCGTGGGTCAAGGTCCATGACCTTCCCGATCACGTTTTCTTCAACCACAGTGCACACGTGACCCGCGGGGTGGGTTGCGTCGAGTGTCACGGTCGGGTGGACAAGATGGAGGTCGTCGAGCAGGTCGAACCGCTCAGCATGGGCTGGTGCCTTGACTGTCACCGTAACCCTGATGACATCATGCGACCCGTCGATCAAGTCACCAACATGGTCTGGACCGCCCCCGAAGGGGGAGTGGATCCCGCCGACCTGCGCGAAGTGAATCCTTCCACCAGCTGTTCCACTTGCCACCGCTAAGCCATGAGCCAAACCAAGAACAAAGACGCCTCCAAGATGTGGCGCAGCCTGCGCGAGTGGGACAACGACCCCGAGTTTCAAAAGCTCGTGGCCAAGGAATTCCCGGCCGCCGAACCGGACCTTCTGGGTCCCGTTGACCGACGCCGCTTCCTGCAGCTGATCGGAGCCTCCGCCGCCCTGGCCGGTGCTTCCAGCTGTCGTTACGAGAAGGAAGAGCTGATGCCCTTCGCCGAGCGCCCGGAGGGATTTGTCCCCGGCGATCGCAAGAAATTCAGCACCGCCGTCGAGCGCGATGGCGTGGCCCTTCCCCTGCACGTGACCACCGTGGACGGCCGTCCCATAAAGGTSGACGGMAAYCCGGGTCACCCGGCTGCCAASGGCGCCAGCGATGTGCAGGCCCAGGCCGCCATCCTCGAGTTCTACGATCCCGACCGTAGCCGCGGGGTCTCCCAGTTCGCCGATGGCCGGCCNACCGGGTCCTCCTGGGAAGCCGCCATCGAAGCCATGAGCGCCAGCCTCAAAGCCCGCAAGGGTGATGGGGCCAAGGTCGCCGTGCTCGCGGAGGTCAGCGCCTCCCCGACCCTGGCTTCCATGCGTGCGCGCTTCATGAAGGACTTCCCGAAAGCGCGTTGGGCCCAATGGGCGCCGACCGTCAACGGGAACCCGACCCTCGGCTTGAACCAGGCCAGCGGCCGCGAAGGCCTGCGCTTGGTGCATAACTTTGCAGCAGCCCGCACGATCCTGGCCCTGGACGCGGACTTCCTAGCCGACCACGCCGACGGTGTTCGCCACCGCGCGGATTACGCCCTCACGCGTAACCCCGAAGGCGATATGAGCCGCCTGTACTCGGTCGAGAGTCGCTTCACCCAAGTGGGCGCCACCGCCGACCACCGCCTGCCCTTGCGTTCCTCGCAGATGGCGAGCTTCCTGCTGGGCTTGCAAGCCGAGCTGAGCAAGCTGGGCCTGGCWGGTTTGGAAGGCTCCRRAGGCGTTGCTGTCGACGGCAACGCCGCCGGCTTCACCCACGCCCTCGCCGCTGACCTGATGGAACAACAGGGCCAAGCCCTGATCGTGGTGGGGGACCACCTCGCTCCCGAGGTGCACGCCCGCGCCCTGGCCATCAACGAGCGCCTCGGCGCCCTTGGCAAGACACTGACCGTGATCGAAGCTCCCTCGGAGACCGATGCCGCGGGCGGCGCTGGCCTGGAAGACCTGGCAGGCGCCATGTCCTCTGGTGGTGTTGACTTCTTGCTCATCCTGGGTGGCAACCCGGCCTACGACGCACCCCACGACCTGGGTTTCGGCGACAGCTTGGCCAAGGTGGCCTTCAGCGCACACCTCTCGGTGTACGCCAACGAAACCAGCCGCCTGTGCCAATGGCACATGCCTATGGCTCACTTCCTGGAGTCCTGGGGCGACACGCGCTCCTTCGACGGCACCTACACGGTGATCCAGCCCATGATCAACCCCTTGCACGGCGGCCGCACGGCCAGCGAAGTGCTTTCGGTGTTGGTCGAGGAAACCCCGCTCTCCAGCAAGGACCTGGTGCGCCGCGCGTTCGACGCCCTGCCCCAAGGCGGCGGCGATAGCCTCTGGCGCAAGACCCTGCACGACGGTTCGTTGGCAGGCTCCGGCCAGAACGCACTCTCCGTGGGATTCGGTGGGGGAGCCGCGGTCGCTTTGACCGCGAGCGAGCCCTCCGGCATGGAACTCCTGATTTACTCCTGCCCCAAGGTCGGCGACGGTCGTTATGCGAACAGTGGTTGGCTGCAAGAGCTGCCCGAGTTCCTGACCAAGCTCACCTGGGACAACGTGCTGCTGGTCGGCGTTGCAGATTCCAAGGAACTGCACGTGACCACCGGCGACATGGTGAAAGTGACCGCCGGTGGATCGAGCGTGCAAGCGCCGGTTTACGTGGCACCGGGTCAAGCCAAAGGCAGCCTGGGATTGGCCATGGGTTACGGTCGCACGGCGGCTGGAGCCATCGGTGGCGATCGCCTGCTCGAGGTGGATCCGGTGGGTGTCGATGTGGCGCCCCTGCGAACCGTCGCTGAGCCCTTCCTGGTCTCCGGCGCTTCGATCTCCAAGCTCGGCAAGACCTACCCGCTTTCCACCACCCAGGAACACCACTTGGTGGACGAGACGGGCATGAAAGGCCGCGAGGCCCGCTTGCCCGCTTTGATCCGTACCGCTTCCAAGGCGGAATACGACAAGCACCCGGACTTCCAGAAGCACGCCACCCCGCACCACCCGCCGCTCAAGTCCTTGTGGGAATCCCACGAGTACAACGGCCACAAGTGGGGCATGACCATCGACCTTTCAACCTGCGACGGTTGCAACGCGTGCGTCATCGCTTGCCAGGCGGAAAACAACATTCCGATCGTGGGCAAGGACGAGGTCGGCAAGGGTCGCGAGATGCATTGGATCCGATTGGACTCCTACTATCGCGGCGACCCCGACTCGCCCAGCATGTCCGCCCAGCCGGTGGCTTGCGCGCACTGCGAAAACGCCCCCTGCGAAGAGGTCTGCCCGGTTGCGGCCACGACCCACTCGGACGAGGGCTTGAACGACATGGTTTACAACCGCTGCGTGGGAACGCGCTACTGCGGTAACAACTGCCCCTACAAGGTGCGTCGTTTCAACTACTTCCACTTCCCCAAACGCTTCTTCGGCCGCGATCCGGAATTGATGGGCTTGGGCAACAACCCGTCCGTCTCCGTGCGTAGCCGCGGTGTGATGGAGAAATGCACCTACTGCGTGCAGCGCATTCAAGATGTCAAAATCAAGGCCAAGAATGCAGACCGCAGTCTGGTCGACGGGGAGCTCACCGCAGCTTGCCAAGACGCCTGCCCGCCCAAGGCCATCCAATTCGGTGACTTGAACAACCTTGATTCCAAGGTTGCCAAGGCACAATCGGGTCCGCGCTCCTACGCGCTGCTCGAAGAGCTCAACATCAAGCCTCGTACACAGTACCTGGCGCGAGTCAACAACCCGAACCCCGCGCTTCAGCCCGTAGCCTCTACTGAGAGCAGCCATGACGGACATTAACGGTATCCCGAACGAGGACGACCCGCGTCAACGCCCGCTGCTCACAGCGGAAGGCATAGGTCTTACCGAAATCACTGAGATGGTCGCCGGGATTCCCGAGCGACGTGAAACTCCGCGCGCATGGTATATCGCCTTCGCGTGCTCTCTGACCCTGTTGTCGATCCTAGGCGTAATGTTGGCCTATCTGATCTTCACGGGTGTCGGCGTTTGGGGTAACAACAACCCGGCTTTCTGGGGCTGGCCCATCGTGAACTTCGTGTTCTGGGTCGGCATCGGTCACGCTGGAACGCTCATCTCAGCCATCCTTTTCCTCACCAGGCAGAACTGGCGAACGGGTGTGAACCGGTTCGCTGAAGCCATGACCATCTTTGCGGTGTGTTGCGCGGGTATCTTCCCGGGCGTGCACATCGGCCGGGTCTGGTTGGCGTTCTACCTGTTCCCCTTGCCCAACCAAATGAGCTTGTGGCCGAACTTCCGTTCGCCGTTGCTCTGGGACGTGTTCGCGGTGGGTACTTACGCCACCGTGTCATTGCTCTTCTGGTACATGGGTATGATCCCGGACATCGCCACCCTGCGCGATCGGGCCAAGCACCCGATTCGTCGCTTCGTCTACGGGGTGCTCTCCGTGGGTTGGACGGGTTCCGGTCGCGAGTGGTCGCGCTTTGAAAAGGCCTATCTGATCCTCGCCGGTCTGGCCACGCCCCTGGTGCTTTCAGTGCACTCGGTCGTGTCCTTTGACTTCGCCGTGGCCCAGTTGCCCGGTTGGCACACCACGATCTTCCCTCCTTACTTCGTGGCAGGCGCCGTGTTCTCCGGCTTCGCCATGGTGGTGACCTTGATGATTCCTGCGCGGGCCTTCTTCGGCCTGAAGGACATCATCACGATGAACCACCTGGATGTGATGAACAAGATCATCTTGACCACGGGTTCCCTGGTCGGATACGCCTACGCCACCGAGTTCTTCATCGCCTGGTACAGCGGCAACCCGTACGAGTCCTTCGCGTTCATCAACCGGGCCTTCGGACCCTACGCATGGGCCTATTGGACCATGGTGAGCTGCAACGTGATCTCGCCCCAGATTTTCTGGTTCAAGAAAGCACGTCGCTCCATCCCGATCATGTTGACCGTTGTGATCTTCGTGAACATCGGCATGTGGTTCGAGCGCTTTGTGATCACCGTCACCTCGCTCAGCCGTGACTTCCTGCCTTCGAGCTGGGGTTACTTCAAGCCGACCATCGTCGACATGCTGACCTTCCTGGGCAGTTTCGGCCTGTTCTTTACCCTGTTCCTTCTGTTCTGCCGCTTCCTTCCGATGGTCGCCATGGCAGAGGTGAAAATGGTTGTTCCCGAAGGTCACCCCAGCCACGTTGAGGACAATGGAGCTTCCAATGAGTAACACGAGTAACTCCTCGAGCGAGCAAAACCAAGCCGTGCCCCCCGTGGGCGTCATCGGGATGTTCGATAATGTGGACTCCCTGCTRAGCGCAAGTCGCAARATGCGCGACGCCGGCTACACSAAGTGGGAGGCGCACAGCTCCTTCCCCGTGCACGGTATGGACAAGGCCGCGGGCATCAAGCCCACGATCTTGCCCTGGATCGTGCTGGTGGGTGGTATTTGCGGCGCGTCCGGCGGACTGCTCATGCAGTACTGGATGAACGCGGTGGACTACCAATACATCATCTCGGGCAAACCCTTCTTCAGCTTGCCGGCCAACATCCCGGTGATCTTTGAGATGACGATCCTGTTCTCAGCATTCGGAGCTTTCTTCGGCATGCACATTTTGAACGGGTTCCCGCGCTGGTCCAACGCCTTGTTCCGCGTTCCTGAGTTCAAGGACGTCACCGGCGATCGTTTCGCGATCGTGGTGGATGCCAAGGACCCCAAGTTCGAGGTCAAAGGAGCGTTCCTGAACGAGATTGGAGCCAGCAAGGTGGTCGTGGTGCCCGCGGATCCGACCTCCCTCAAGTTGCCCATGGCTCTGCATGGTGCCGGCTTGCTGTTGACTCTGCTCGCGGTTATCCCGATCACTTTGATCCTGCGCGCCCGTTACACGACGAGCGATCAGCCCCGCATCCACGTGGTGCCGGACATGGACTTCCAGTGGTTCAACAAAGGTCAGACGGCCAGTGGCAACTATGCGGATGAAAGAGGAATCTTCCCGCACTTGAAGCTCCCGCGCTTTACCGAGGGCGAGATCTTCAACGTGGACCATACCAGCGGCAAGCCCATCTTCGCGGATGGACGCGCCATGCGTAAGGACGTGGAGGGCACCGTGGCTGTGGGGTCCATGGCCGACGATGCTCTCAGGGTCTTCAAGACCGGCGACGTCTACCGCAATGACTTGCCTATCGCTTTGACAGCCGACCTTCTGGACCTGGGTCAAACCAAGTTCCAGGTCTACTGCGCACCGTGCCACGGCTCGGTGGGTAAGGGCGATGGTCCTGTGCACCTGCGCGCGGCCAGCTTGGAAGAGGGGACTTGGGTTCAACCCACCGACCTGCACTCCGAGACGACCCGTGCTATGGCCACCGGCCAGATCTACGAGGCTTTGACAGACGGCATCCGAAACATGCCGGCCTACAAAGCCATGCTGTCCCCTGAGGATCGTTGGGCCGTCGTGGCCTACGTCCGCGCCCTCCAAGCCAGCTCCGACGCTACCACCCAGAAGTAATCGAGATGAGTTCCCATACTTCCGAAGTCAACCTGGACTTGCATGCCGTACAGGCTCCCGGGTTCCAGTCCATTCGCAAAATCGCCCTGATCGTCGGCTTGGCTTGCGCCTTGATCGCCGTCGCTATCGGGTTGATGCAAGAAGGCGGAGTCCGCCACCTGCAGTTCTCGTGGCTGCTGGCTTGCTTCTACTTCGTCACCCTCGGGCTTGGCGCTTTGTTCTTCGTGCTATTGCAGCACCTGACCCGTGCGGGTTGGAGTGTTGTGGTGCGCCGCCTGGCGGAGCACGTGATGAGCAGCCTACCCGTGGTCGGCCTCTTGATGCTGCCGCTCGTGATCGGGACCCTGATGGGGAACGGTGACCTTTTCCCTTGGGCTGGAGACGACGTCACCGCCCTGATGGAAAAGAAGCTGGGCTTCCTCAACGGGCCTTTCCTCCTGGTCCGCTTCGCGATCTACCTGATCGTTTGGGCGGGACTGGCGCGCTACTTCTCGAAGCGCTCCCAGGCCCAGGATGTCGACGGCGACCCCATGCACACGGTCATCATGCAGCGGCGCAGCGCGCCGGCCATGATGCTGTTCGCATTGTCCCTGACCTTCGCTAGCTTCGACTTCATCATGTCCCTGGACCCCGAGTGGTTCAGCACCATGTTCGGCGTATACGTCTTCGGTGGATCGTTCGTGTCCTTCATGTCCCTGCTGGGGCTGATGGCACTGCGCGCCGAGAAGACTTCGCTCAAGGGCCTGGTCACAGTGGAGCACTACCACGACATCGGCAAGCTGATGTTCGCCTTCGTGTTCTTCTGGGGCTACATCGCTTTCTCCCAGTTCGTTCTGATCTGGTACGCGGACATCCCCGAGGAAACCCTCTGGTTTGCCCACCGCATGTTCGGTCCCTTCGGCAATGTTTCATTGCTGCTGATCTTTGCGCACCTGTTCATTCCTTTCTTGGGCCTGCTCTCCCGTCACGTCAAGCGTAACCGCTTTGGCCTGAAGTTCTGGGCGATCTGGATCCTGGTCATGCATGCGGTCGACCTGTACTGGTTGATCATGCCCAGCTACAACCACGAGCACATCGGGGTTCCTTACTTGGAAATCCTGTGCTGGTTCTCCGTGGCTGGTATCGCGGTGTTCTTCACCCTGGGTTTCGCGGCTAACAAGCCCCTTGTGCCCTTGAAGGATCCCCGTCTGCCCGAGTCCTTGGCCTTCGAAAACATCTAACCCGCTTACCGCGAGTCCTTAGTTATGGTTGAAAAAGACAATACCGACGCGCCTGTACTGGCGATGTTGTTGGCGGCCACGGGCGTTTTGACGATCGTGACCATCCTGGCGACTATCGTTCTCTTCTACTGGAAGCAGGACCAAATCATGGCCGAGCACGAGGCCAACTCCAACGTGACCCAGGGTCGTACCTTGCTGCAAGAGCAGCAGGAGTCCTTGCCGATGGAAGCCGCCAAGAAAGCCCTCATCGAGAAGGGCCTCTAGGAATCCAAACCGCCATGTTCCGTCGCTTTCTTACTTCGAACACGTCTGCGTTCCACCCGATCGGGTGGGCCGTGGCGCTGGTCGTCTTGTGCTCGCCTTTGCGCGCGGCCCAGGAATATGTGGACGACGAGAACCGTTATCCGATCCTCGAGAATGTTGGGTTGGACGATTCGAAGCTGGACTCCATGGTGCCCGGCGATGTTGCCTTCCGTGACCTGCAGGACCAACCGGTTCTGCTGGGGGACTTTTTCAAAGGGGACCGTACGATCGTGCTGACCCTGAACTACGCGACCTGCCCCAAGCTGTGCGGGTTGCAAGTGAAGGGATTGGCCCAAGCCCTTGCGAATACCAATCTCATCCCAGGAGAGGATTTCGACCTGATCACGATCAGTTTGGATCCCGAAGAAGAAACCGAAGCGGCCCTTAGGGTGCTCTCCGGTTACTTGGCAACCTTGGGACAGCCGGCGGATTCTACCTGCTGGCAAAYCTTGCGTGGTCCCGAGGCCAACATCCGCCGCGTGGCGGATTCGGTCGGGTACAGCTACGCATACGACAAGAAGAGTGGGCAGTATGCCCACCCTCCGACCGCCATGGTGCTGAGTCCGGATGGAAAGGTCTGCCGCTATGTCAGCGGCTTCGACCCGAATCCCACGACCCTGCGCCTGTCGATCAAAGAAGCCTCTCTGGGGCAGAGTGGAAGCACCTTCGATAAGCTGCTTTTCTTCTGCTTCTCATACGACTCAAGTACAGGGAAATACAGTCTGGCCGCTTGGCGCTTGTTGCGCACGGGTGGTGTTTTGACGGTTGTATTTCTTATCACCGGATTCTGGATGTTGCAACGCTCCCGAGCGCGGGATCTAAGCCAATGATGATGCAAAACCAAGCCGAATCGATCCCCCAAGGGGCTATCGACGTCGCCCAAGATGGAACCCTACACAGCTTTTGGATGCCTATCCAAGCTGCGGAAGGCGCCGCTGATGTGGACTTCGCGTTCTACTTCATTCTGGCCATCTGCACCTTTTTCTTTGTCCTGCTGGTAGGACTCGGCATTTTATTCATGGTGCGCTACCGGCGCCGCCCTGGATACACGCCGCTTCCCAGCCCGCACCACAGCCTTAAGCTGGAAGCCATCTGGACCGGAATTCCGATCATCTTGACGGCGTTCATGTTCTGGTTCGGTTTCTCCAGCTACATGCATTCGCGCACCATGCCGCCTGATGCGGATCAGGTGAGTGTGACCGGGCAGAAGTGGTCGTGGAGCTTCCAGTACGCCAAGTTTGAGCACAAGGAATTGCACGTGGCGATCGATCGCCCGACCGTGTTGACCATGCGCTCGACGGACGTGATCCACTCGTTCTTCATCCCGGCATTCCGAACCAAGTYGGACGTGGTGCCTGGACGTTACTCCAAGGTCTGGTTCACCCCGACCAAGTTGGGCGTGTACTCGGTGTTCTGCGCCGAATATTGCGGTACCGAGCACTCCTCCATGGCCACCAAGGTCGTGGTGCACACGGCGTCTGGTTTGGCTGAATGGAAGCTGAAGAACAGCGCGCAAATCATTGACTTCGAACCGGCTGTGGCAGGTGAAAAGTTCGTGTATTCCCTGAAGGGTTGCGCAGCGTGTCACTCGATTGACGGCAAAGACGGAATCGGTCCCACGTTTACCGGGCTCTTCGGCTCCACACGCACCTTTGATGACGGGACCACCGGCACCGCAGACGAAAACTACATCCGTGAATCGATCTTGCAACCTAACGTTAAGAAGGTCGCGGGATTTGCTCCGATCATGCCGCCCCAGACGTTGACGGATCAAGAAATTGACGTCTTCATCGCCTACCTCAAGACCCTGGCCAACTAAGCGCGGCGCGCACTTTAAGGAAACGAAAATGACGCAAGTCGACGCAAACAACAACACGGCCGCAGTGGCCACGGGCCCCAGTAAGGATTACCTGGACGAGAGCAAAGGCATCAAGTCTTGGCTCTTGACCCTGGACCACAAGCGCATCGGGATCATGTACCTGATCGCGGTTGGGTTCTCATTCTTCCTGGGCGGATTCTTCGCACTCGGGCTGCGCATGGAGCTTTGGTCTCCGGGCCTCACGGTCATGAGCGCGGACATGTACAACCAGTTCTTCACCCTGCACGGGGCGATCATGGTTTTCATGTTCATCGTGCCGGGTATCCCCGCTGCACTGGGCAACTTCTTCCTGCCGATCATGCTGGGAGCGAAGGATGTGGCCTTCCCGCGCCTCAACCTGGCCAGCTTCTACCTGTGGATCTTCGGAGCATTGTTCTTCGTGACCACCCTGGTGACCGGCGGCTTGGACACGGGTTGGACCTTCTACACGCCTTACAGCGTGACGTCCAATACGGCCACGATCGCGGCCCTGTTCGGCACGTTCATCCTGGGCTTTAGCTCGATCTTCACAGGAATCAACTTCATCGTGACCATCCACAAGATGCGTCCCGATGGCATGGGCTTCTTCCGCWTGCCCCTGTTCYTGTGGGGTTTGTACGCCACCGCRATCATCCAGGTCCTGGCCACGCCGGTGCTCGGTATCACGCTCTTGCTGCTCATCCTTGAGAAGCTTTG
Source organism: Planctomycetota bacterium (assembly GCA_016764635.1). GTDB lineage: Bacteria > Planctomycetota > UBA1135 > UBA1135 > NORP259. The sequence goes on along the minus strand of JAESRM010000017.1, from coordinate 2,814 downwards.
GGGCATCGGTATCTTCGACCCGGGCATGGGAGGGGACCCGGTGCTGTTCCAGCACTTCTTCTGGTTCTACTCGCACCCCGCCGTGTACCTGATGATCCTGCCTGCCATGGCAGTCATCTCGGAGGTCATCGCGACCTTCTGCCGCAAGCGTATTTTCGGCTACACGTTGATCGCTTATAGCTCGATCATGCTGGCCATCTTTGGTTCCCTCGTTTGGGGTCACCACCTGTTTGTGAGCACGCAGTCCGACCTGACAAGTGTGATCTTCAGCGCCTTGACCTTCTCCGTGGGCATTCCCTCGGCCATCAAGGTCTTCAACTGGCTGACCACCATGTACCGCGCAGACATTCGTCTCGACGCGCCCATGTGGTACGCGCAGTGCTTCATCTTCCTGTTCCTGATCGGTGGGTTGACCGGCTTGTTCTGCGCCACCCTTTCGGTGGACGTTCACTTGCACGACACCTACTTCATCGTGGCGCACTTCCACTACGTGATGGTGGGGTCGGTGATGTTCGCCTTCATGGCGGGCCTGACCTACTGGTGGCCGAAGATGTTCGGTCGCATGTACAACGCCAGCTGGGCCAAGATCTCCTGCATGATTYCCTTCATCGGATTCAACATGGCTTTCTTCCCCCAGTTCATCATGGGAGCCCGGGGCATGCCCCGTCGCTACTACGACTACGCGCCCGCCTTTGAGGGTTATCACAAGCTCTCGACCTTGGGTGCTTTCACCCTCGGCATAGGTATGCTAGTTGGTGTCGTCAACCTGTTGATCTCATTGAGGAAGTCTAAGGGTGGCATGGCCAACAACCCTTGGGGTGGAGCTACTTTGGAATGGCAGGCCGCCAGCCCGCCGCCGATGCTCAACTTTGACGAGGACGTTCACGTGTTCGATCCCTACGACATGACCACCAACGAATGGGACGAAGCCACAGGTGGCTACGTTCTGACCCAGGAAGCCCTCGCGACTTCCGCAGCAGACAAAGCCCGTCGGGCTGGAGGTTCCCTGTGAGTTCTAGCCACGAAGAGCACGCGCCGTTCCTAGCGCACCACTTTGATGACCACGGCAAGCAGTTCGATGCTGGCAAGATGGGCATCTGGGTCTTTTTGCTGACCGAGATCATGTTCTTCAGCGGTTTGTTCGTGGCTTACACGCTCTACCGCACCATGCATCCGGAGGTCTTCCAATCGGCTGCCCAGTACCTGGACACGACCATGGGGGCGATCAACACCTGCGTGCTGATCTTCTCCAGTCTGACCGCCGCTTGGGCCGTGCGCTGTGCGCAGTTGGGCCAGAAGAAGGGCTTGATCATCAACTTGAGCCTGACCCTGCTGTGCGCCTGCGCCTTCATGGTCATCAAGTACATGGAGTACTCCCTCAAGTTTGAACACGGCCTCTTGCCCGGCAAGTGGTTCGTGGAAGAGATCGGGCGTCCCGATACGCTCAAGACCTTCTTTGGCATCTACTTCGCCATGACCGGTCTGCACGGTATCCACGTGGTCGGCGGCATGGTCGTCTTCGTATGGTTGCTCAAGCGCGCCATCCGCGGGGACTTCACTCCCAGCTACTACGGTCCGATCGACTTCGCTGCCTTGTACTGGCACCTGGTTGACCTGATCTGGATCTTCCTGTTCCCGCTCCTGTACCTGATCAACTGAGCCCGGCTCCCTAGTCTTCTCACAAAGAACAAGAATCATGTCTAGCGATACAAAATCACACGACGCCGAAGCGCACCATCCCCACGTTCTACCGATTCCGGTACTGCTCGGGGTTTGGGGAGCGCTGATGGCTCTGACCGTGCTCACCGTGGCCGTTTCCAAGTTGGATCTGGGCGCTGCTGACCTGGCGGTGGCCATGGCCATTGCCCTGGTCAAAGCGACCCTGGTGGCACTGATCTTCATGCACCTGCTCTGGGACAAGGGGTTTCACTCCTTGATCGTGGTTGGCGGCGTGTTGGCCATGGGCCTCTTTATCGGAGCCACCCTGTTCGACCGTGCTCACTACAATGAATCGATCGAGCAGTTGGAGCGGGATCACCCCTCAGTGCGTCGTCACCCGAAGGCCATTGGCCATCCGGAAACTGACGGTCACGTGGAAGACTCAGGCGAAGCCAGCGACCACTGATGTCGTTTGACTTTGCTCCGGGCAAGTCGCGTTCCGATGGCGCGCACCCAGCCGGAGATGACGGGGAGGCCCGCGACCCTTCGGGCGCGGGCCTCTCCATATTTTTAGCCAGCCTGGCGGTGCTGTTTGCGGTGGCCATTTTTGGGTATTGGGCTGTGCGGTCGGACAGTGAGAGTTGGGGGTCGATATGGACCCCTGTGGGCTTGGCTTTGATGGGGGGGGCGACTTTGGCCTTGATCTTGACCCATCGGATTTATGGCTACGCGGCTCGGTACGCGGCCCAGGGGCGCGATGTGAGGCCTTGGCTGGTTTCTGGTGTTGTGGGGTGCCTGCTATACGGTATTGCCCAGGTGATCCACTGGAGACTGCTGGAACCAGGCTTGGAGCAGGGGCTGCGCAGTGAAGTCGTGACTTTCACCCTGTTGACCAGTTTGCATGCGCTATTGTGCGTGGGCGGGTGCTTGGCCACTGGGCTGATGGCTTGGAGGAATGCGGTCGCTGGGCCTGGGGCTTGCGTTAGGGGGCTTGGTATGCTGCGTAGGTACTGGACATTTCTGATGTGGATTTGGGCCGTGTTGTTACTGGTTTTGGTGGCGTAGTTGAGGCCGTTTGGTTTTTTAGGGAGTTAACTGCTGCGGAGGAAGGGGGCTGGCGCTTGAAAAAGGAAAGAGAACGATTCGGGTCAGTTC
>JAESRM010000016.1 GCA_016764635.1 Planctomycetota bacterium | reverse complement strand
TGGCCGCGGCGTGTCCCGATTTGGAACACCTGGCCCTGGCCAGCGCACAATGCCAAGCCTGCAGCCTGCACACCGGACGGCAGCAGCCCGTTTTCGGCGAGGGCCGCCCCGACCCGGGCGGCATCCTATTCATGGGCGAGTCCCCTAGCCCCGAGGACAATGCCTCCGGAACCCCCTTCTCAGGGCCCTCAGGCCAACTTCTCACGGATATCATCGTCAAGGGCATGGGCCTGAGCCGCCAGCAAGTCCATATCACCTGCCTGGTCAAATGCCCGACCCCAGGAGGCCGCGCCGCCTCCCCCGAGGAGATCTCCATGTGCTCTCCGATCCTGCAAAGACAGTTGGAGCTATTGGCTCCCGGCGTCCTGGTGCCGCTCGGTGCCGGCCCGGCCAATTTTCTTTTGGGCAAAAACGCCGGCCTGGCCGAACTTCGAGACCAGATTTTCGAGCCCCATGGCCGGCGGATAGTACCCACTCACCACCCCGCCCAGCTGCTCCAGGAACCTGCAAAAAAACGTGAATGCTGGGCCGACATCCAACGGGCCATGGCGGCTGCAGGCATAAAAAAGGGCCCCTAGGGCCATGCTCGTGAAGTTTTTGAGCTTTCCTGGCCCCAAGAAAGACCCAAACTACGGATGGAACTTCCCCAGGAAGCGTAACCCCGGCCGCAAGGACGGTTATGCCACCGCCTGTGGAGCACTTTTCCCCCCTGGCCTCCAAGCCCGGGGTCCTAACCGTGAAAATTCCGCCCCCCTAAAAAGGATCCGCACAGCCCCCGCCATTGACCCCCTGGGGGGCCGGGCGCTATGCTCCTCGCTCTTTTCCACACCTTATTCTCTTTCGGTGGTCCTCGGACCGCGGTGAGTCCAGGTGCACGGACCGGTTTCGCTGGTCGTGCAACGGGGCTTCCCCTCRCCGAAAAGRCAAAGGTTTGGCAAGTTAGGAGTGGTCCTGCTCCCAACCCTATCGGGTTGCTKGGTCCATCCCTTTCCCCTCCCCCCCGCTTTTCCCTACGTAGTTCCTTTTCACCGAAAAGGAACCGCTGCTCCCCCCCCNATTAGCCTCCGGGCCAGAGAAACSATGCGCTTGTCGTTCCTGCCGCTGCTGATCGCGGCTTCCATCGCTTGCCATTCCACGGAGCCCTCCTCCGACCTGCGGACGTCGCCGACCCAGGAGCCGACCGCCTCTGAAGCGACCGCCCCCCAAGCGACCGTGCTGAAAGACGCACTTCGCGTGGAAGGTAGTTTGAGTGCGCCGACCCTCCAGGACGGTTCCGACATTGGCGCGCAAGCTGCCAGCATCCAACGCCGTAAGGAGCAGACCCAACACCTGTCCTCGCGACTGGTGGAAGAAGGGCAAAACCACTTCGACCGCGCCCAGATGGAAGAAGCCCTCACGAGCTTCTCCCAAGCCCTGGAGCTGGACCCGAGCAACGACGCCGCCCGCGCCGGACTTCGCAAGACCCACGCGGTACTCGGAGATTCCCTCTCCCAAGTGCGCGAGGTCTTCGACAGCCAGGTCGATCAGATCCTGGTGCGCCGCGCCCAAGCTCGCCTCCAGATTGAGGAGTACGCCACGCAAGGCGACTTGGCCCTGGCCAACGCCGAGTACCAAGCCGCTGTCGAGCAATACCGCAACGCGGCCAACGTGCTCAGCATCCACCCCCTGATCTCCACCGAAGAGCTCGACTCCAAGCTCATCGAAGAGAAGCTCAACCAGGCCATYCGCCTGCGYGACGAAAACYTGGAAGCTTCCGCAGCCGTGGCCCAGGCCGACGCCGCCACGCTCAAGGCTGAAGCTGAGGCACAAGCCAAGCTGCAGCGCGAGCGCACACTGAAGAACTYCTACGACCACGCCAACGAGGACTTCCTCGCCAACCGCTTCGAAGAAGCCGAAAAGTGGGCCAACATGATCCTGGCCCAGGACCCGGAAAACGAGCGCGCCCGTCAGCTGCGCACCGTTGCCCAGGACACCCGCTACGCCCGCAAGGACGAAGAGCTGCGCGTCAAACTGCGCGAAGAATGGCTCAAGACCTTTGACGAGCTGGCCCAAGAAGGCGTTCCGCAGACCACCCCCATCAAGTTCGACATCGAACGTTGGAAGGAAGTCAGCAAGCGCCCCGACCTGGCCGCAGCCGACCTTCAGAAAGCCGACGACCCGGACCGCGCCGCTGTCATGCAAACCCTGCGCAGCACCCGCTTCGAAGTTCGCTTCGGCGGCCCCGACGGCGAAGGCACCGAGCTCGCTGTGGTTGCCAAGTACCTGCAGAACCTCACCGGCGTCAACTTCTACATCACTCCCGGCGTGACCGACGAGCTTGACGAAGAAGAGACCACCGTCGACTTTAACCTCAACGAGAACAACGTCTACAACGTTCTCAACATCATCGCCGAAACCCGCGAGAACCTGACCTGGGTTGTCCAGGACGGCATCGTCAAGTTTGTCACCCGCGACCAAGCCCTCGGCGGTCAAGTGCTTGTGAACTACCCTATTCACGACCTCATCACCCCCGTGCGCGACTACCCGGGACCGATCATCAACGTGGCCCCCTCCGGCGGCATTGAGTCCAACGAAGAAGAGCCCGACGAGCGTGAGTCCAACGTGATCAGCGGTGACCAACTCGAGCAGCTCATTCAAAACTCCATCGGTGGCGATTCCTGGGACAACGATCCCCGCAACTCCATCCGCGTGGTTTCCGAAAACGGCATCCTCGTCGTGAGCCAAACCCCCGAAGTTCACTTCGAGATCCAGTCCCTGCTCGCCGACCTTCGTGAAGCCACCGGCATCATGGTCGACGTGCAAGCGCAGTTCGTCAAAGTGGAAGACAACTTCCTCGAAGACATCGGCGTSGACTTYYKSGKMSTCSRKCSTCYKSKSCWSSGCGTCAACGGTCAGCAGTTCAACGACTTCGGTGACCCGGCCCAGGCCGCAGAGCTCGCTTCCGAGCTTGGCCGCACCAACGACCTCGGCGCCTTCTACGATGATGGTGGCGACGGCAACTTCCGCTCCCGCATGGAGAACCTGTACGACCGCCAACTCGGCAGCGACGAGTTCCGCGGCTCCGGTGGCCTCTCCTTCCAGTGGACCTTCCTTGACGACCTGCAGCTCGAGCTCGTGCTGCGCGCCGTTTCCAAGTCCGAGCGCATCGAGCTTGTGACCGCACCCCGTTTGCTGGTCGCCAACAACGCACGCTCGCACCTGGCTGTTCTCAACCAGGTCTCCTACGTGCAGGACTTCGACGTGGAAATCGCCCAGGCCAGCTCCATCGCTGACCCGGTCGTGCGCGTCACCCACGAAGGTGTGATCCTCGACGTGCGCCCGGTGGTTTCCGCCGACCGTCGCTTCGTCACCATGGAACTGCGCCCCACCGTGGCACGCCTCAAGCGCCCCATCGCCGAGCGCGTCACCACTCTTGGTTCCCAAACTTCGGTCACCATCCAGTTGCCCGAAATCGAGTACCAGCGCGTGCGCACCACCATCCCGATCCCGGACGGCGGCACCGTGATGCTAGGCGGCATGAAGCAAATCGAACGTCAGGACTACAGCTCCGGCGTCCCGATCCTCAACAAGATCCCGATCTTGAGCGCACTCTTCGAGCGCAAGGGCCACTACGTGTCCAACCGCAAGCTTCTCATCCTGCTCAAGGCGGACATCGTGATCCCCTCCGAGCACGAGCCGACCGAAGCTGAAATGGGCGCGAACTAGTTCGTCCCTGACTGCGACCCGCGGGGTCAGGTTTCGACCTGACCCCGTTGCCCTTTGACCCAAAAGTGCCGGCCCCCACCGGCCCCGGTTAGAGGCAAAAAAACCTTCACTCCCCTCAATTGGTTACGGAACCTCCTGGCAGACATAGACTCTGCAAGGAACGTTCGTTTCCGCACGTCCCTCCCAGCGCACTGCGGTACGCCCTCCGACACTTCGGAAGGTCTTCCCCCGCAAAACCCCGCGCCCGATTGACTCCCATGGTTCGTCCTAAACTCCCTATGGCAATCTCCTTAATGACCGCAGGCCCCCTTCTTGGCCTGGTCATCAGTGCACCGCTTTTCGCGATGGTGCAAGACACCAGCTCCGCCCAGATCGAAGCGGACCTGGCATTTGCCGAAGGGTTGGCCTCCAAGTGGGGCTTCGTGGACCTGGCTGAGACCGTTCTCGCCGACCTGGGCACGAAAAACCTGAGCAGCCGCCAAGAGGACCAATTGGCCCTCGTCGGTTGCAGCCTCTACTCACAGGGCGCCCGCAAGGAAAAGGACCCCACCAAGCGCCGCGAGTTGTTCGACCGCGCCTTGGGCGAGTACCAGGGTTTCCTGGATAACAGGTCCAACTCCCCCCTCATCGACCAGGCCAACGCTGAGTTCGTAAGCACCGCTTACATGTACAGCCAGTACCTGGGCCGTGACCTCGAGGAAGCGATTGGCGACGAAGCCACCACCCTCAAGGCGCGCCAGACCGAGGTGCTCATGGGCTCCGTACAGCTCACCGGCGACTCCATCGCCTCCCTGCTCAGCCTGGGCGAGAAAGAGCGCACCGCGCGCCAGACCCAGCAGATGTACCAGCTGATGTTGCAGCGCGGGCAAATGCTCGCCTCCATCGCTGCCAACGAAGAGGACGGTGAATTTTACTACGACCAGGCCATGGAAGCCTTTGAAGACCTGGCTGCCGAGGGCGGCGACGGAACCCCCGCCGCGTTCTTCGCCTTCGATGCCATGGGATCGGTTTTCGCCGCCCAAAACCGCTGGGAAGAGGCCGCCCTCTTCTACGACGCGGTGCTCGAGTCCACCATCCCCTTCGACCTCGCGGTTTGGGATGCGGCCAAGGAAGAGCAAGGACTCTCCCTACCCCAGGTTGAACTGTACTTCTCCTTCGTGGAGCTTTCCGTGGACGGCGCCGTCGAATCGTACTTAGCACAAGGCGACTCCGAAACGGCCCTGGCCCGCGCCATGTACTTCATCAACGTTTGGAAGAAGGAAGGCATCACGCTCAACCGCAACGGACAGGAAGCCCTGCTCGTTTCGGCCCGCGCCCTGCTCGCTTCCAACGGTTTTGTGGGAGGCAGCCTGCAAGGCGGAGCAGCCCGCTGGTTCGCAACCGAAGAGGCCATGCGCGCCGAGGTGCGCGCGCGCCGTAACCGCACGAACACCACCACCCTGGCCACCGAACTGGCCTCGGAAATCAGCGAGACCTCCAACTTCGGCTACCTGCGCACCCGTGCCCAGAAACTGCTGGCCGACATCAGCGACACGCCCGGCGTCGACGTCTCCCCTGCCCTCCAAATGGAAGGCATCATGGGTGAGTACCGCAGCGGCAACTACGACGCGGCCATCACCAAAGCGCTGAACCTCAGCCGCAATTTGGCGGCCGGCGACGAAGGCCCGCGCTTGGAGCTGATGCCCACGCTCTGCAACGTGCTCGGCAACATCTACCTCAAGCAAGAGCGCCCCCTGGAAGCCGCCCTGGCCTTCCGCGAAGGTGTCGCCACCTACGCCGGCGGAGACCTGGACAAGGACGGCTCCAACGCGCGTTCTTTCAACACGCTCATGTCCCGCCTGGTCGACCCCTCCGAGACCACCGGCCCCATGGCCGACCTGCTCAAGGAGGCTGAAGCCCTGCTGCTCGCCAACTCCACCGACGGCACCGGCGGCATCCTCTTCAAGGCTGGCAAGAAGCTCGAACGTCGCAAGAACTACGAAGCGGCCATCGCCAAGTACAAGCTGGTCGGCTTGGAGGACAACTGGGGTGAGATCGCCCTGGTGCAGCAAGGCTACTGCCAACTGCGTCTCAAGCAGGTCGACCCCGCCCTGGCCATCTTCGAGCGCTACTTGGACGAAATAGTCACCGATGTCCAGTACGACACGGAAAGCCCCCGTCGTAAAGGCAACCGCAAGCAAGCGCTAGCCACCGCCGAGTTCTACCGCGCCGTGGTTCTGCAAACCAAAAAGCGCTACCAGGATGTGATCACCCAGCTCGCTGGTTTCGCCAGCAAGCACAAGGGACAAGAATCCTTGGCTCGTAGTGCTTTCAGCCTGACCATGCGCGCTCACCTTGAACYCAAGCAGATCAAGCAAGCCCGTGCAGCCCTCGACGCGCTCAAGGACTTCGCTCCCGACTCGCCCGTCACGGCCAAGGCTTCGACCAGCATGTACCTGAAGCTTGCGAAGCAACGCAAGGCCACCAAAGGCACCGACGCTGACGGCGAACTGCTGCAGGCCATGGCCGAGCTGCTCGAAGTCTCCAACTCCGTCGGTCGCCCCACCTACGGCAGCCTTTGGAATGAAGCCACCCACTGGGTTGAGCTCGGCAACGACGACAAAGCCCTCAAGGCCCTGCGCCGCGTGCACTCCCGCTTTGGCGACTCCACCGACGCCGAAACGTCCAAGAARATCMAGCGYTTCGTGATCCCCCAGTTGGCGCGCTTGCTGCTCCAAAACCACGAGGTCAACGAAGCCAGCGAGCTGCTCACGCCCCTGGCCCTTGAAGAGATCAACGACGAAAACTCCAAGGTGCTTGGGCGTAAAGCCACGGTGCTCTTCGCGCGCTCCTTGAGCGGTTGGTTGGAAGGCGGCCAGAACGGCAGCCCGATCGTCGAGGTGCCTGGCACCGGCGGCGACCCGGAACTCTTCAAGTTCGTCACCAAAGAGCTGGACACCATCGCCCTGGGCAAAGGCAAGTTCTCCTGTCAATGGTTCGAGATGAAGTTCATGGTGATCTACGCCACCTACCAATGGGGCAAAGTGGACTCCAACCTGGCCGGCACCGTCGTCAACCAACTGAAGGCCATCTCCGGCCAGATGTCCAACACGTCTTGGGACGATGTGGACCAGATCTGTGAGGATGATGAGGACGAGTCCGTGCGCGACCGCACCACCGGTCACGCCCTCAGGAACTACTTCCGCTGGCTCTCGAGCAAGGCCAAATAAGCACTATGCAAACGACCCTCACGAGTTCCCCCGCGGGCCAACGAGCCCTTCCCACCCGGGAGTCGGCGCAAAATTGTCTGCCCCACTCTGACAGTCAGGCCCAATGCTTGCTTGTCCCCTCGCCCACCACGGCTATCATGTGCAGCCCCATGAAGGAAGACGTCACGCCCATCACCCGCTCCAGCACCCTGGGCAAAAGCCTCGGCCGTTTGCTGCTCGGCTCGCTCATCTGCTTGTCCCTGCCCCAGGCCCTCTTGGCCCAGGCCATGGATAAGGTCACGCACTACAACGCTCGCAATGAGCGCGTGGTAACCGAAGCAGGTGTGATCGAGGCCAACAGCCTGGATGGATTGACCCTCAAGCTTGCGGATGACGCCACCCACAAGGTCACCGCCAATGCGATCCTGCGCATCGTCTGGGGCGAGGTTCCCGCTTCCTTCAAGGACGGCAACACTTACTGGACTCGTAAAGACTTCGGTAGCTCCCTGACCCAATTCCGCCTGGCCGCTAGCGACAACGACACGCGCCCGGTGGTCAAAGCCGCCGCTCGCATGCACGCCATCGAGTGCCTGATGAAGCTTGGCGCCTCCGACCCCGCCCGCTTCCAAGAAGCTGTGGACGAAGCCAACCGCTACATTTCCGATCACGCAAACGGACACGAGCTGCCCAAAGCAACGCAAGCCAAGGCCCGCGCCCTGTGGCTGACCGGAAAGCCCATGGACGCGGCCAATCTTTACAACGGTCTCTTCGAAAAAGGCAAAGCCAAGGCTGCGGGTTACCCCCACATGCTGAGCCTCAACTCGGGTCTGCAAGCCGCATGGGCCGCATTGGATGCTTCCGATACCGGCAAGGCTCGCACCTTCTTTACGGCCACGCAAACCGCCATCGAAGCTTCCATTCCGGAGGCACTGCCCGCGGAAACCGCCCTCCTGCAAAACTGGGCCGCCACCGCATCGGTTGGCGAAGGTTTCTGCCTGCTGAAGTCGGGCGATACGCGCGGCGCGAAGTCCTTCTTCGAGCGCAAGAAGAGCCACTCATCCCTAGCCTCCAGCGGCATCTTCGCCGCCACGCTTGGCCTGGGTGAAACCCTGCTCGCTTCCGGTGAAGCCACGGAAGCCCAAATACACCTGGCACGAGTATCCGCACTGGATCCTTCGGGTCGGGACCGCACCGCGCGGGCCCTTCTGGGCCTCGCAAAGTGCATGAAAGCCCTTGGGACTCCGAAAGCGGATACCCAGGCAAGCATTCTGCTGGCGAAAGTCAAAGGTGCGTACGGAGATACCCCGGCAGCTGTTGAAGCCGCCAAGGTAAACTGATCCAAGACTCCGAACGCTTCTAATCCCCCCCCTACTCAACTCTCTTCTCTAACCCTGTTGCAGAGCCGCTAAGGCCCTGCCTCTCACACGAGACATCCCTGGTCATGAAAATCAACCAAATCTCCTCTACTGTGGCTCAATTGGCTCGCCCCGCAATGATTGCGGTCGCAGCCTTCTCGGTCTCGGCCACTTTTGCATTGGCCCAAGAGGGCGCTGCTGCAGCTGCCGCTGCTGCTGATGATGACAGCATCTCCATCGGTGGCTTGATCAAGGACTCCGGCCCCATCGGTTGGTGTATTATCCTGATCTCGATCGTGGCTTTGGCCCTGGTCATCGAAGCCTTCACCTCCCTGAAGCGTGACAAGCTTGCACCCCCGGACCAGATCGACGAGATCCAGGCCCTCTTTGACGAAGGTCAGTACCAGGAGGCCATGAACCTCTGCGAGGAGGAGCCCAACTACTTCACCCGCGTCTGCGCTGCTGGTATCTCCAAGATTGGCCACCCCTTCGAGGTCATCGAAAAGGCCCTCGAAGAAATGGGCGACGAAGAGTCCATCAAGCTGCACCAGAAAATCGGTTGGCTCTCCCTGATCTCCAACATCGCACCCATGATGGGTCTGCTTGGAACGGTGTCCGGTATGGTCGCGGCTTTCAAGAAGATTGCATCTTCTGGTGGCCAAGCCTCCCCCGCCGAGCTTGCAGCCGGTATTTCCGTGGCACTGCTGACGACCATGTTCGGTCTCGTCGTGGCTATCCCGGTGACCGCAGTCTTCGCATTCTTGCGTAACCGCATGATCCGTACGATCATCGAAACCGGCGCCATCATCGAAGACCTCTTCGAGCGTTTCCGTCCGGGCGAGCAGGAGTAATCCTGAGCCACTTGCGGGTCCCACTGGGACCCCATGTGGCGACCCCGTGGCCCCGTTGGCCAGCAAACGCTGGTTACCGGGACAATTCGGGGGGGTAGAAACCCTGTCCCCCCACACCGCTCAATACGCTCCTTCGCCCCCACCCGGGGGTAGGCTCCCACCCGAAAAGCTATGAACCTGGCCAAACACGATCCCGAAACGGAGATGGAAATGGACATGACGCCGATGATCGACGTCGTATTCCTTCTGATCATTTTCTTCATGATCATCACCGACTTGACCCAGCAGGACCTGGAGGACTTGGAACTTCCGGTCGCCCTATCTGCCTCGGAAGACAAGCCGGATCCGGACGAGAAGCGCCCGATCTTCAACATCAAGCACACCGGCGAAATCATCGTCCGCAAGGAACCCTTGTACAAGCCGGAGACCCACGACGGCCGCAAGGACCCCATGGAAGATGTGAAGCGCAAGCTTGCGATCATCGCTAAAAACATGGATAAGGCCCCGGACGGTTTGCCCGACGGGCACCTGATGGTCCGTGGTGACCGCTCCGTCCCCTTCAAGCACATCCAGCATGTCATGGAACAATGCGCTCAGAAGGGTATTCAAATCTGGAAGATTCAACTTGCGGCGAGCATGCCGAACCCCGAGTAGGCCTAGGCCCTAAAGGATCCAAACATGTCTCTAATCTCTGATATCAACAGCGAAAAGATCGAAATGGACATGACGCCGATGATCGACGTCACGTTCCTGCTCTTGATCTTCTTCATGTGTACTTTGAAGTTCAAGGTGCTCGAAGGCAAGCTCACCGCTTACCTGCCTAAGGACGTGGGGGTCAACTCCTCCGACGCCCCTCCGGTAGAAAAGGTCCAAATTGACATCCACGTGATCGTGGAAGGCAACAAGGTCAAGCCGAAGGCCAAGCCCTCGGACCCGGCCGTCCCCTACGACGACCCCACCGGCGAGTCTCGCTACGTCTACGAAGGCCGTAAGCTCAGCTACACGATCGGAACCCAAAAGTTCACCGACCTGGCCGAGGTGCAGAAGCGCCTTCGCAAGATCAGGACCCAACGTGGCGACGACGACGCACCCGCAGTGTTGCAGCCCTACGCTGGCACCATCATGGGAGATGTCATCCCCGTTTTGGACGCCGCCGTGGCCGCAGACTTCACGGACATCACCTTCGGTGGTGCATTCGCAGACCACGTCAAGTAGTCGAGTCGAATGGGTCCTTTCGGACCCCCAACTTTCACAGGGTAGGGGCTGCACCAGCTCCCCTACCCTGTCCCGAAGCTTCCCGCGCCGGGCCCAGCACGTAAGTGCTTGCGATAAAAGGGTTTGTTTTCAAATCATGCCTTTTGCGCATCCGGGTCCTCTCGGGTATCTTCACACCGCCTTCGGGCACCCCGGAGCCTCCTAGCTCCAACCCATCCCCCCCCCTTACAGGCTGCACCCCGTCCCCTATCCAAATTGGATAGGAGGGTGCTTTGCTTCCCCCCCAGCGCTAATTCGAATTTTACTTCGAAAAGAAGAACCCGCATGAGGATCGTCGGAATCGCAATCATCTCGTCCCTGCTCTACGCTTGCGCGTCACCCTCCGGGGATACGACCGCTACCCAAGCTAACAGTGGATCCGAAGCTCAAACCACCCAACCCGAGGTCCTTGCGGATCTCAGTGCTGGAACCGTGGTTGAAGCTAGTATGCCGCTCCCCCAGGGGCARGACGCTATCAACCGGGTCGCCGAGCAGCTCACRCTGCGYCAACAGGCTTCCCGAMTGATGGTCGARACGCACGTCATGAACGCGCGTACCCATTTCMAAAATGGTCGCCTGGAGCKCGCMCTTTCCGACYTGGAAGCAGCCCTGTCCTTGGATGACAGCAACCTGGAGGCMCAGTCCCTCAGCGCTGARATCCAAGGCCTGATGGGTCACGCTCCCAGTGGAGACCGGACAGCCGGCGAGGCCATGGCGCTGCAGCACACCTTGCGTGTCCAGCAGCTGCTCGGCCAAGCCCGCGACTTTTACAACAAGGGTCAACTGGCCCTCAGTCGTAAGGAGTACGACAGCGCTGTTGCTGAGTTGACCCTGGCGGTCTCCTCCATCCGCGTKGCCCCCTTCGCTTTGGACTGGGACGGTCTGGATACCCGCGCAAGCGAGCTTCTGGAACGCGCCAAGAATGAGCGCAGTGCCTCCACCGACCGCCTTCGCTTGCAGTCCGAGCAGGACGCTTTCAACCGCCTGCGCGCGGAAGAAATTGGCGAGTCCCAACGCCGTCAGGCACGGGTCAACAGCATGATCGTCAATGCTATTGAAGCCTTCGACGCACGCAACTACGAGAGCGCCATCAGCTACGCTGACCTGGCTCTGCGTCGTGCACCGCGCAACGATAAGGCCCTCGAGATCCGCTCCGCAGCCTTCCAGGCCGGTCGYAAGCAACTCAACCGCCGTTACATCGAAGAGCGCCGCGACGAGTTCGCCCGCTGGAAGCAGTACCTGCGCAGCCTCGAGATCCCCTACACCGACATCGTCACCATGCCCGACGTGGACGATTGGCGTAACATCACCGAGCTCCGCCGGAGCCGTCGCGGTCAGGACCTGACCCGCGCCATCGACCCCGCAGAGCGCGAGCTCCGCGAGCGCATGCAGTCCACCTACGTGACCCTTCCGGGAATCGAAGACGAGGACAGCCTGGGCCACCTGATCGACATCCTGCGCTCCTTCTCTGACCTCCCCATGGTCGTGGACCCCGCAGCTGAAGACGCCGTCGCCAGCGCCGGTGTGACCTTCACGCTGGACTTCCCCAACCGCATCACCGTGCGTCAGGCCCTCGACTTCCTCACCACCGAGGCTGGCGAAGAGGTCACCTGGACCATTCGTCACGAGGCGATCATGATCACGACCCGCGAGAAAGCTCGCGGCAAGTTGAAAGTGCTCAACCACGACGTTCAGGACCTGGTTGTCGGTCTCACCGACTTCACCGGCCCGCGCATCGACAAGATTCGTCTCTACGACGAGCTTGACGCTGACGAAGACGGTGGCGGTCCCTTCGGTGGTACCCTCGAAGCYCGTCGCGTGATCGAGATCGAGAACCTCTCGACCCTCATCCAAGAGAACGTGGCCCCCGAGACCTGGTCCGACGACGGTGTTAGCATCGAAAGYGGCGAAGGCTTCATCGTGATCGTYCACACCCTCGAGGTTCAGCAGTCCATCCGCGCCTTCCTCGAAGACTTGCGTCGCTTGAACTCCACCCTCGTCACCATCGAGTCCAAGTTCATGACCGTGGGCGACAGCTTCATCCAGGAGATCGGCAACGACTTCCGTGGATTGGACGGCCGCTCCCTTGAGGACCTGACCAACGGYCTCGAAGACCAAGCWTCSCGCGGTCTCGACAACGGCGGCACCGGTTCCACCGGTCAAGACGCTGCTGGTGCTCCCAGCGCTGGCTTCTTCTTCGACGACGGTCAGGACGGCTCCTTCGCCGCCCGTACCGGCAACTTCTTCAACACCGCCCTCGGTGAGAGTCTCTCCACCATCGGTGGCATGACCTTCCAGTGGAACTTCTTCAACGACGCCGAGGTCTCCACGATCCTGCGCGCCGTCGAGAAGTCAAACCGCTACGAGATCATCAACTCCCARATCCTGAGTGTGCACAACACRTCCCGCGCCTACGTGGCCGTGATCAACCAGCGTGCATTCATCCAGGACTTCAGTGTTGAGGTCGCCCAGTTCCAGGCAGTCGCCGACCCGGAGATCAACGTTCTCCACGAAGGCATCGCTTTGGACGTGCGCCCCACCATCCAGCACGACCGCAAGTACCTGAAGTTGGAAGTGCAGCCCACGATCGCTAAAGTCGTCAACCTGCGCACCTTCTCCACCACGCTTGGTGGCAACACCTCCCCCGTCGAGTTCCAGCTTCCCGAGTTGGAAGTTCAGAGCATCAACACCACGGCCAACCTTCCCGATGGCGGCTCCGTCCTCCTCGGCGGCCTGTCCTCTATCCGCAACGTTGAACGTCGCGCAGAGGTCCCGTGGATTGCCCGCGTTCCGATCCTGGGCTTCCTCTTCAAGAGTGAAGGCTACAACGACGAGCGTGAAAGCTTGATGATCCTGATCCGCGCCCACATCACCGATGTGCGCGAGGAAGCAGAGAAACTCGAGCGCGCCAACAACTAGGTCCCAGACCTAGACTAGCCCCTGGACCTCCAGGGCATCAAAAGGGCCGACCCCAAAAATGGGGTCGGCCCTTTTCCAATTAACCGAGCCTCGGGGGTGGTGGCTGTGCCTTGGGTGCCATGTAGGGAGTTAACTCCTGCGAAGTACGAGACCTGGCGCTCGAAACCCGAAAGAGAACGATTCGGGTCAGTTCACACGAAGACACGAAGGACG
>JAESRM010000015.1 GCA_016764635.1 Planctomycetota bacterium | reverse complement strand
TGAATCCTTAGATAAAAATAATTCGAAATCAATAAATTCAGAAAGTGGGCAAGCGCCATCAAAACTTTTCGCTTTCTCCCAAGGCTGTCCCTTTGACTTCAATTTAGTTTGCAGATCCCTAAGGGTCAAATCAAGTCCAATACCAATCGCAGTGGCCGATCCGACCTGGTGGTAGACCTGGGGGTGGCCTCGCGCGTCTTCCCCGAGATCCTGAGAAGCCCTGGTAATCTGCTGGCGCTCATCGACGCCATGGAACGGCTGGGCCAAGAGAAGCGCATAGGCCGCATCGTCTCCAAATGGCCTTGGACTGACGCTACAGCGCCCCGCGACTTTTATGTGCGTACCTCCCAGGTGCTATTCAACGCCAAGCTGTATGGACCCCTGTCCCGATCCAGTCGCGCGCTACGCTCATTCACCGCCGCGGACTTGATCTCGGCTGACTTCTATTCGGGGGTGGTCGCCGGAAGCGGTGCACGATACAAGGCCGCCATGCGGCCCCTGAATAAATTCCTGAGGTCGAACGACAGAGGGCCCGTTCCCGGATCTCGCAGTGCGGCCTATCGCATCATGGCCGACGGATGGAAGGAACAAAACCAACCCCAAAAGAACCTGCGTGCCCTCCAGGGGGTCATCGACTCCAAGGGCATCCTGGTCGCGGACGACTTCCTTCAACTGGCGGAAGCCCAACGCGAATCCTCGAACGTTCTGCCCATCCTTCCCGAAGAGAACTGGACCCGGGGAATGGCACTGGCCCCCAAACGCATCGCGGAACTGACCCCCATGTGGATGGAGCTAGGCGAGCAATCATTCAAGACCGTTGGACAGGACTTCGAGCGCTTCTTCCGGTCTATGATCGAACAGAGGAGGTCCCAGCCGCGAAGCAAGGTCGGACCCTACACGCTCTATCGCATTGGGTTGCAGCAGCTGAACGAACGCCGCCACCAAAGCGCCTTGTCCACTTCCAACGTTTTGCTCAGGACCTATCCGGATCTACTGCCCGCCCTTGAGCTCAAGATCGAAGCGCTGTTGATGGCCAAGAACACGTCCCATCTTGGCCCTGCTACGCTYTTGAAGCGGCTACGCCTCGTGGGCGCTGACGAAAAATCCCAACGCTATCTTTCCAAGTATCGCCTCGGTCGGTTCAGCAAGGATGAGCAATTGGAGCTCATTCGTTTGGACCCCTTCGGTGTCGGAAGAAGCCAGGTGGCCCATTGGCTGTATGAACAGGGCCTGACCGAAAGGGTTCTGCTGGTCCTGAGACCCGTCGCTGGACACGAGGATCCGCCCGCCCTCAAAGCACTTCGATTCCAAGCGCTCTTCGCCACTCAGCGCTACGAGCAATTGATCGAGGAAAGCAAGCCTTGGCTCACGCACGGCACTATTGGTCAGCTTTGCCTCCGCTTGAACATTCGTGCCCACTTGGCCGAAGGTCGCCGGCCCCAGGCCCTGCAAAACCTGCGCGCCCTGCTCGCAAAAGGCCCGCGTGTGCCGAAGGCCCGCCGTAAGCTCACCGAAGACCTGATCCGGCAGGGCTTGCTGGAAGCGGCCCGTCCCATACTCATGCAATTCGACAAGCGCCGCGGACTGCGCACGCCTAGCGTCATCGAATGGAATGCCCTGTGTGCTTCCACCGCAGGTCAAGCGGACAAGGCCCAAGAATACCTCACCCGTGCCCTGCCCTTTTTCGAAAACGGTCGCATCGAGTTGTTGCAGGTGATCCTGTCCGCAGGCGAACGCGATTGGCCCGCATTGCCCCTGCAAATCCAAAGGTTGGACGAATCCGACTTTGACGCCACTTCTTTCCAGTCCGCGGCCATTGCCCTACTCGGAGAGCGGCTGCAATCAGGCCTTGAAATGATTCGCATCGGAGTCGAGCGAGAGCCGGAGTCCATGTCTTGGGCTTTGCTGGATGCGGCCGCGCAGGCACTCAATAACAAGCGACCCGCATTGCCCGAGGTCTTTGGCCCCCAAGCTGCGGAGCAAGCGCGTTCACTCCTAACCGGATCTGGTGATGACCGCCGAGATCCCCGGGACACGGTAGCCATGCTACTGGCCCTGGACTTGACTCCCTGGCAGTCTTGGACCGCAACCCGCGCCCAAGCTTCCGGACCCGACGCGACCCAAAACCTATGGCGCGGCTGGCTGATCGCGGAGTCTCAATACCGCTCGGGCCAATTCGAACTAGCGCGCGCTTCCTATTCTGACCTGATCTCGAAGTTCTCCGCCTGCGCACCGCTTTGGGATAGTCAATTCAAGGTACTTGCGGCCCTGTACCCCGCGGACCCCATGCATACCGAGGTACTTGCGGCACGTGCCGACCAAGTCCTTGCCATCCCCCTGAGGAAATTCCTCAGCCCCGGACAAGTCACACTAGGCTTGGCAGCTCAAGCCTCCATTCAAGGCCAGCCTGATCAAGCGATTACGACCCTCGAGCGCTACCTGCAAGGCACGGACTCCGAATGGAAGCACCAAGCCCATTGGATGCTGGGTCGCCTGCTCGGGGCCCAAGGACAATTCGGACCGGCCCTGGATCATTTTGAACAGGTCTTGCTCGGCACTAACTCGCGGGACCTTCACCCCTGGACTCCCGAGTACCTGGACTGGATTCAGACCAGCTCTGACGGCTCTGGCGAGCCGCTGTCTGCAAGCCAGATTGTGGAACGACTAGAGACCCTATCGCACCGCTATCCTTCCGATCCTGACATTGCGCTCATGCGCCTCATGTTCCGGGTCAAGGCCGACGAGCGCAGCGTACTGCTCGCCTCCGACGAAGCCTTGGCCAGCCTTGAGATGCTGCGCTCCCTAGCGCCCGAACAATCCCTCGACGCCTTGAGGCCCGGAGCCAATCGCGCCTGGATGAGGTACCTCTTGTCGGTGTCCCCTGTTCTCGGCGAAGAATACTGCCGGGCGCAACTGGACTCCAACCCGGGCAACCTGGATATGTGGATCGGCCTCAGCCATGCCCTACACACCCAGGGTCAAATCCTAGAGACCCACGACCTGGTCGCGGACCTGCTCAAGATTTCGGACGACCCGGAACTCCACTACCGCTTGGCTTCCCTGCTCGCCTTGCGTGGCGAACCCGCCAAGATCATTCAAGCGCACCTGAAGTATGGCGATGAGCTGGCCGGTGTTTCGGGCAGGTCGCCCCGCAGCCGCTTCATTCAGGCTCAAACCGTCCTGCTCCACGGCTCTGGTGGACTGGACCGCGTGGTTGCCGACCTCGCAAAACTCTGGCCGAACAGGGACAGCTTCTCAAGGGAAGTTCCGCCCCTCGAATTGGGTCGGGTGTATCTCACCGCCCTGGTGCTTCGCCACAAGGATGAAGATCTGCGCTCCCTCGAAAGGGTCTCCGAAGAGATGCTCCAATACGTGGRCCAGGACCCCTACGCCAACGAACTSATYCAYTCYTTCCGCGCCGTGGGCAACTCCCTYGGAGCCCGCTTAYTGGCGGATACSGAAGAGTAAACGRYCTTCCTGAKYCCTCTCCAACRWCCGGGTTAGCCCTKTTCGGCCGAGAACGCGTCGCGGTGGCCGTTGGCTTCCAARACCTGKCGCATGGTCGCAAAACCACCGATCTGAATCAGCTTGTCYAAYCKSGACAAGGTCTTGTCCAGATTTAGRTAGTGACGGAATCGGCTRCTCGCRCTGGCCGGRTAGCGCGGYTGCTCKGGGTCGAACTCCCAGGGATGCAGGTAGGTAGCCGTGGGGCGCCCCATGGCTTCCAGTTTGCGAATGGCTCCGCGATGCAACCACCCCGGTAGCAAGCGGAAATAGCCGCCACCCCCCACGGGCCAATTGCGGCCCAAAGCCGGATAGGTCGCCACGGGGAACTCAACGATGGAGCCCCCGCCGTCAGGCGCGGAGACCAGGGAGATACCGGGTTCGAAGTCGGGGACGCCGTAGGTCGGATGGCTCACCGGGTGAACGCTGGAGTCATACACGTAGCCGCGTTTCACCAACACATCGAAAGCCCACCACGTGTCCCGGGTGATTGTGAAAGTGGAAGCCCGAAAGCCCACCGGACGCGGCGCGCCCGCGGACATCAGAGCTTCTTCCGTGCGCTCCAAATCCAAGTCAAAGGACTCGGGATCCATGTCGGAGACGAACAGGTGCTCATAGCCGTGGCTTGCGATCTCATGCCCTGCGTCTAAGCAACGTTTCACCAGATCAGGATGCTGTTCTGCGATCCACCCCAGGAAAAACATAGTCGCGTGGACCTTGTGCTTTTCCAGAAGATTCAGGATGTCTTCCATTCCGACCATCAGGCGCGAAGGGATACGACTCCAATCATCGCGGGTCACGAAGGGCCTTAGGTTGGCCACCTGGAAGTACTCCTCCACATCGAAGGACAGGGCGTGCTTGTGTTCTATTGAGCTCATGACTGTGGGATTCTCCCCGTGACTAACTGGCCAGATTGTCGACCCCGTGCCGGCGGCGCCAATGCTCGAGCACGATCAAGCTCCAAAGGAACTGGGAGTAATCCCTACCGCCGGAGCAGTGCTCCTTAAAGCGCTTGCGCAGCTCATCCACACGGAACCAATCCGCGGGCAATGACTCGATAGCCTCCTCGGTGACCTGTTTCAACGGTCCCCTGATCCAGGGCCCAATCGGCGTATCGAAGCCTTTCTTACGGCCATCCAAAATGTCTCCGTGCAGGCGAGAGCGCAAAGATTCGCGCAAGCGGTGCTTGCCGCGCGCCCCCTGGATCTTCTCACTAGCAGGCAGATTCGAAAACCGCTCTACGAAGCGATGGTCGAGCAACGGCACTCGCACCTCGAGTGAATTCGCCATGGAAGCGCGGTCCACCTTGGTCAGCATCTTGTCCGGTAGATTGCTATGAAAGTCCCCGTACTGAGCGCGGAACAAGGGACAGTCGATCTTCGGCCTGCGATACAGTTCCTCGAAGGCGTCGAAAGGATCGTAGGCGCCCAAGTGCTGCACCACGTCGGGCGACATGACTTGAATCACCTGYTCGCGAGTCATGGGACTGACGCTTCTCCAATAAGCGAGGGCCGGATCGGCGCCCACGTTGCTCAAGAACGTYTTRGCYCTCAGGAATCGAGGAGCCCAGTCCATCTTRGGATAGAGCGCKCCKGCGGYTTTCATGAATGCGCGSCCSGGGGCTCCAATGCTCGAACGCAGCCGGTTTTCGGCCAGGTCATGGATGTAGCGCCGATACCCACCRAAAGTCTCGTCRCCCCCATCCCCGGAGAGCACCACGGTCATRTGGCGCCGRGCCATTTGRGAAACCAARTAMGTGGGCACCGTGGAAGTGTCSGCCATGGGCTCATCATAAAACCAGGGYAAGGTTTCGATGGCCAACTTMGGATCGGGGTGCAAGGTYTCGATGTGGTGGGTGGCTCCGAGRCGCTGCGCCGTGATCTTRGCCAGRTCCACCTCGTCGTGGGTCTTCTCCTGGAACCCCACCGTGCAAACGATCGGGGGCTTATTCTGGGTGCGCGCCATGGAGTCGACCACCGCGTTGCTATCGATTCCGCCCGACAGGAAAGCGCCCAAGGGCACTTCGGAAACCAGGCGATCGCTGACCACCTTGTCCAACCAATGCAAGACTTCCTCTTCATTCGTCGGCTCGCGCAACTCGTCCAGTGGCAAATCCCAATAGCGCCGCGTGCTCACACCACGCTCGGGGCTCCACTTCAAAAGGTGCCCGGGCAGCAAGCGCTGCATGCCGGCAAATGCCGAATGGACTCCGGTGTGATAACCCTGGACCAGGTAGTCCATCAATCCCTCGGGCCTCATCTCTCGGCTGAATTGTCCGCTCTCGAGCAGGGCTTTGGCTTCGCTTCCAAAGTACAACCCCTCAGACGTTTCGCCCCAGTAGAGCGGTTTGATGCCCAAGCGATCGCGCCCCAAAAGCAGCTTGGGATTCTTGGGCTCACGCAGGTCGATGATTGCAAAAGCAAACATGCCCACCAGGTCATGCACCAACTCCTCGCCCTTCTCCAGGTACAAGTGCAGAATCGTTTCGATGTCGGAGTGGCTGTGAAAATGAGCCCCGCGCGCGATCAACCCTTCGCGTAGCTCTTGGTGGTTGTAGATCTCACCGTTGCCGACCACAGCCACGGGCAAGCGATCGTGCTGGATCGGTTGATGTCCCCCATCCACGTCGATGATCGAGAGGCGGCGAAAACCAAGGGCCATAGGTCCCAGTTCCACAAAGCCCTCATCGTCCGGGCCCCGGTGTTCCAGGGTCCGTGTCATGCGCGTCAGCATGCCCGTGTCGGGGCGGGCGCCAACGTTCTTCAGAGCAAAACCGGTAAAGCCGCACATGGGAGGTATTGGGGTGGGTGAGGAATCAACCGCGAGAATTGCGGCCTTCGAGTGCAACGCGCCTGAATCGGGGGCGCTGATAGGCGGCTTCAGGAGGCGCCAGCCAATCCTCGGATCCATCGGGGCCCGAGCCACCATTGGAACCTTTGGCGCCGGCCACGTCCTCGTCCATTTGTCGGCGCGCCACGATCCCAAACACGACGACCACCGCGAAAAGGTGGTAAACCAGGTCGAAAGCTGCTCGGTTCAGGAAAATACTTCCCAGCATGAAGGTCGCTAAGGAGACTTCGAACATCGAACAGTAGGACAGAATCCAACTGTCCACGTATAGCTTCTTGGCCCTAAGCCGCACCCTCCAAACATCGATGAAGGTGGCCGCCATCAAGGCCAGATAGATCAGAAATGCGGGCGTCCCGCCTTCCGCCCAAATCTGTAGATAACTGTTGTGCGCCACCAGGGCCGTATCCCCGTTCTGCTCACCGATGGTCGGGTTCGGTTCGAATTCCAAGTGGTTCATGGCGAAGCGGTTGAAGCCCACGCCAAACAAGGGGTGCGTGTCGATCATGCGCAAGGCCACTTTCCAGGCACGGATGCGCCCCATGGCCGAGCCATCCTCCTCGTAGGTCTGGATCGTACTCAAGCGCTCCTTGTATTCCGCCGGAGCCAGGGCCACCACCACGACCACCGCAAATATCCCTAGGATCACGCCGATCAAGCGGTTGCGCGAGCGCCAAATGATCAGGGCGCCCATGAATGCGAGCGACAAGGTTCCGCCCCTGGATCGCGTTGAGATCACGGTCAAGGCGCACAGGGGCACCATGATCTTGAGAATGCGAACCAGTACCGGATTGGTCTCTGACTGGGCCAAGTAATAGACCCACGGGATGATCATMGCCACGGCCAGGGCAAAGTCRTTGTTGTCCTTGATCATGCCCCCGGGCCCGTGGGAKATGAACAGGTTGCCCATCTTGATTGCAGCGATCAAACCGTTCTTGGCCCCGTGGAACCCAAGCCCCAGCGCAATCACCCARACCARAATCCGYAGATGGCTACGCGTGCGCACCACCGCCGTGGTGAAGATCGCGATYCCRATGATCTTGATGAACTCTTGGTAAGCCGCAAGATCCACCCTGGCCGRACCGATGGCAAAGAACAATCCCACGCCCACGTGCAAGGCCATCAAAACCAAYAGGACCGTGCGCACGTTGATCACGGGCAACTTGCGGTTGGGATCSGACATGTACCCGGCCACGGAGATGACCGCGATGTACATGGACCATCGCTGATCCTTGGCAAAGCMCCATGCYAAGTCCTGCAGRCGCATATACGCCAGCAAGGAAAACACCAGGATCCCAAGGAAGGGYCTCCTGAAGCTGAAAGGCATCGACCCCAGGATGAAAAGGGCTACAACAATGTCGCGCATCGGAGTCCTCTTTCAGTGCTTGTGACCGGTTGCCCGATCAGCCAAGCACCTCGCGCAGGCGGTCGATGGACTCCACGACGGATGATTTGAGCAGGTGAGGTGCCAGGGCCCAGGCCCAAAGGGTGAAACCCACCACGCCCATGGTCATCAACATGCACGTGCCAAGCACCAGTTTCTGCACCCGCTTCACGTGCCTTTGGCGACGTGTTTCGATGCGATTGATCGCGCCCAACACGGGGATTTCCATGGAGCGAGCGATGTCGTTGATGCTGCGGAAGCAGTTCTTGGAGAACTCCAAGGCCACGGCCAAACCGAGTCCGACTCCCAAACCAAGCACCACCGAGAAGATCGAAATCAACCAGGCATTTGGCTCGACCGGTTTGTCGGTTGCGTGGACCGGGCTAAGCACCTCGAACGGTTCTCCCTGCGGTCCGTCCTGACTGCTCAACTTTTTGTCGACCCCAAGCAAATCCCTGGAGACTGACTTCAGACTGGAATCCACCCTGACCAGGTTGGCTTCGTTCTGATTGATCTTGCTGTAGATGTCCTGCAGGCTGCGCGTACGCTTGCCCGCTTCGGTGAGCTTGTCCGTGGTGAGGATGATCGCATTGGCCAAGCGCTGGAGTTCATCCTCTCGGATTTCAAGAGCATCCCGTAAAGCCTGCTTGGCCGCGTTGGGTTGCACGTAATTGAAGTGATCCTCCTGCTCGGGGGTCACTCCCATCAAGCGTTCGATCTTGGCACGAATGCCGCGGATGGTCGTTTGTATGGCGCGGTACTTGGTGTGGCCCGGAGCCCAATTGCCCGCGGCCTGGGTCGTCAAGGCAGCATCCAATTGCTTGCGTAAACGCTCAAGCTGGACATCCCCGTTCTCACGGGCGCTACTTCCAGGGATCGGAACCTGATCCGGCAAGCGCTTCATGGCAGCCTGATCCAGTTCCAACTTCAACCCAAAATCYTCGTAGGCTGCTTTGTCAGCCTCCAAACGCCTCTGCAAACGATTCAATTCGGCGAAAGCGGGAGCGCTCGCCCCTTGATTGCGATCTTGGCCACGGCCGACCTTGGGGGGGATACGGTTGTCCCTTCGCAAGCGCAGCAAGGTAGCCACTAGTTGCTTTTCCTTTTTCTCCAGGTCCGCCATCTGCTCCATGAGCTGATCGCGTGAATCGGTCAAGTGCCGACTCGCTTTGCCTTTGACCCCATCCTGCCACTGCGTCACCAATTCGAGCAGAAACTGCTCTGCCAAGTCGGCCCGTGTATGCGAGAACGTGATCTTGACCAGCTGCTGCTGCACGTTGCGCTCCATGGGAGGAACGCTCACGGTGATGTTCTTGTTGACCCTGGAGCGGTACTCCGCGGCCTCGACCTCGGTGGCCAGCTCCTGGTATTCAAGCCACTTGAGCTTGCTCAATACCGACTTCACCAACTGGGGCGCTTTCAGTTTGTGGGGCGCCACGCGACCTTCGGCCGTCATGGACGCCGAACCTCGTACCATGGTAGCCACGCGATCGTGCACCATGACCTGGGCCTTGGCCACGTACTTTTTGGGCACCACGATCGCGTAACTCACCCCGAGAATCGCAATGATTCCCGCCGGGATCAGGATCAACCAAAGCCTACGCTTGAGGACCCGCAGGAGCTCCTCAGCTTGACTTGTGTTTTCGACTTCAACGGCCATTGGATTTTCGCTTGGGGTACGGTCTCTGCCTAAGAACTAGAAGAAGAGATTGCTGGAGCGGCCATTACGGCTACGGTTTCCAAAGAAAGCTCCACCCAATCCACGGATGACCTGCTTCACAGGGAAGAGCAAGTCGTCGAGGAAGTAGGCGAACTGCGCCAACATGGTCGGCGGGATATAGATGATGTCGTTCTCCCGAATGGACACGTTGTAGGTGGAATCGCCACGCAACATGTCATTGAAGTTGATCGGGATGATCAAGGGGTCCACCGGGTCCATGCGAATCAAGCGCACCCGACCCAGGTTGGCCGAGTTTTTCTTGGGCCGCGCTTTGAGGATCGCGTCGAACACATTGAGTTCACCACTGAGGGTTTTCGCGCCCTCACCGGGGACTTCACCCATGATGAAGTACTGCTTGGGCCTGGCAGAAATGCGCACGGTGATGTCCGCGCTATCGGTGTAGTAAAGCGAAACGCGCTCGGACAGGGAGGCCGCGATCTCACTGCGTGTCAAACCAGCCACATGCACCGTGCCTATCTCCTGCACGGTGATGGTGCCGTCCGGTTGGACCTTCTGATTGCCGCTGATCTCACCCCTGTGGTTTTGATCGAGGTAATTCACCGTATCCCCTATAGTCGCGTAGCTCTCCTCGAGGAAGTTGCCGGCGTAAGCCTTGCCGTAACCGTAGGTGTTGAGGTGCTGCACGATACGCTTATCGGGCGAAACGGTGGCGGAGCACGCACTCAAGACGAGCGCCAGCAGCCCAAGCCAAATGATGGACCCACGGGGTGAGGACGTGGATGTGAGGGCGGGCGGGGTGATTTGGATCGACATGCAGATTCCTAAGGACTCCATGGTCGCTCCCCCACACACCCCATCGGTCTAGCCCACTAAAGTGGCTGGATCAGGGGCACGCGCGGCGAACGGCACATGCAACAGGCTTTCATCGACAAGAGGGCGCCAGAGGTTGACGGAATAGACGGCCTCGCGAACCGCCTATGCTACACGCTGGGAGTATCCGAGCCATACTGCTCGGCATAGTACTCACGGTATGTGCCCGACCTAACCCGCTGAAGCCACTCATCTTGAGAGAGGTACCATTCTATGGTCTTGGGCAAGGCTTGCTCAAAGGTATAGCGAGGGGTCCAGCCCAACTCTCGCTCAATTTTCCCAGCATCGATTGCATAACGGCGATCGTGGCCCGGGCGGTCCTTGACGTAGGTGATCAGGGATTCCGGCTTGTCGAGCTGCTTGAGGATGCGCTTGACGATCTCGATGTTGGGATACTCGTTGTGCCCACCGATGTTGTAGACGTCACCGGGCTTACCGCCTTCGAGCACGCAAAGGATCGCCTCGCAGTGATCTTGCACGTAGAGCCAGTCCCGAATTTGCATTCCATCGCCGTACACGGGCAAGGGTTTGTTCTCGCGCGCGTTGGCAATGATGAGCGGGATCAGCTTCTCAGGGAATTGGTAGGGCCCATAGTTGTTGGAACAACGCGTGATCAGGGTCGGGAAATCGTGGGTGTGGAAGGCTGCGCGCACCAGCATGTCGCTGCCGCACTTGCTCGCGCTGTAGGGCGAGTTGGGAGCCAGATTGGTTTCCTCCGTGAAGAAACCGGTCTTACCCAAACTTCCATAAACCTCGTCGGTCGACACGTGCAGGAAGCGGTGAACGCCCCGGGCACGGGACTCGTCGAGCATGTTCTGGGTGCCCACCACATTGGCCATCACGAAGGGCAAACCGCCCGCGATGGAACGGTCCACGTGGCTCTCGGCGGCAAAGTGCACCACGGAGACTTGCCCGTCGGATCCGCAGGCATCAAAAGCGCGCGCCACATCCTCGCGGATGGCCACGTCCCCTTTGACGAACTGGTACCCCGGGTGACCTTCGACCTGGGTCAGGTTCTCCAGGTTGCCGGCGTAGGTCAGCGCATCCATGTTGATGATGCGCCAGTCGGGCCGATCGGCCACCAGCATTTCGATGAAGTTGCTGCCGATGAAGCCAGCGCCACCGGTCACGAGTAGGGTGTTTGTCATGGTTCTAGTTTCCCAGGTAAGTGCTGAGGGCGTCGCGCCAATGGGCCAAAGGTGCCCCGCGAAGGGCCTCCAGCCGCTTGCATGAAAGTACGCTGTATTCGGGCCGGGGCGCAGGCCGCGGGAATGCGTCGGTGGAACAGGGCTCGATGGTCACGCCTTCGACCCCGGAGAGTTCCAAGGTCGCGCTGGCCAGATCGAACCAGGAGCAGTCGCCTTCGCAGGCCGCGTGGTACACGCCCGCTTCGCCCTTCTGCAAGACGTCCCAAAGGGCCGGTGCCAGCTCCAAGGTAGAAGTAGGTGAACCGCGCTGGTCGCTGACCACCTTGAGGTGATCGCGCTCCTTGGCGAGGGCCAGCATGGTGGCCGGGAAGTGCTTGCCGCGCGGCCCATAGAGCCATTGCGTGCGAACAATGCGCGTGCCTTCGGGGTGGGCTGCGAAGGCCAAAACCTCACCCTGGTACTTCGTCTCGCCATAGACACTGATCGGGTCGGGCTCGAAGTCTTCGGTGTAAGGCTCGCTCGCTTTGCCGTTGAACACAAAGTCCGTGCCCACGATCACGAGCGGAATGCCCGCTTCTTTGGCAGCTTCAGCCAGGACACCGCATACGGTGCCATTGACCTTCATGGCCAATTCCGGCTCTTCCTCAGCCTTATCCACGGCGGTGTAAGCAGCCGTGTGAATGATACCGGCGAAAGGACCGTGCTCTGCGAACAAGGTCTTCACAGCCTGCGGATCGGAGAGATCTACGCCGTGGGCTTTCACGCCCGGGGCCTCAACCAAGTCCGTACCGATCACGGCCACACCGTCGGGAGCTGCCAACAGCACTTGGCTGCCGAGCATACCGGCGGCGCCGGTGACGAGGATGTTTCCCTCGATTGCTGAATTCGTCATGAAGCGTTTGCTTGGTTTCTAGCGCATGTTCCGAGGGGGCCTTACGCCCCGCCCAGAACACTTCTCAGCCCATCTTGTTGGCGCCCGTCTCGGAAACCAACTGGGAAGCGGACAGCAGTGAATCGAAGGTACCCGCGTCGGTCCACCAACCGTCAAGGACGTCGGCGGTCATGGTTCCGTCTTGGATATACCAGTTGTTCACGTCGGTGATTTCGAGCTCGCCACGGTCGGAGGGCTTCAGGTCTTTGATGATATCCCAGACCCGGCCGTCGTACATGTAGATGCCGATCACAGCYTTGTTGGACTTGGGATCCTTGGGCTTCTCCACGATGCGATCGACACGATCGCCRTCCATGTAGGCCACGCCAAAGCGCTCGGGATCCGAGACTTCYTTGAGCATGATTTTGGCRCCGTTGCCCGCTGCYTTGAAGTCCTTGACCGCGGAAGCGATGTTCTTCTCGATCAGGTTGTCCCCTAGCACCACGGCGATGGAGTCGCCCTGGGCCCAGTGYTCGGCCAAACCAAGMGCTTCGGCGATTCCGCCTTCGCCTTCCTGGTAGGTGTAGTTCAGGTGCTTGAGACCGAAGTCCTTACCGTTGCCCAGCARCGAAAGGAAGTCGCCCGACTTCTTGCCACCRGTGACCACCATGATGTCYTCGATWCCCGCRTTGACCAGGGTCTGGATCGGGTAGTAGATCATCGGACGATCGTAAACGGGCAGCAGGTGCTTGTTCGTGATCTTGGTGAGGGGGTAGAGTCGGGTACCGAGTCCACCGGCTAGGATGACGCCTTTCATGGGTACAGGGAAGTAGCAGGGGAGATGAGTGAGAACCCGAATGGGGCCCCGTGGGAGGAAGACCTTACTAAAGATTGATGCCCCCGGAGGGGCCCTTCATGCAAGATTGATCGGTGTGGAACGGCTGGACGCTGAAAAGGGTCTTTTGAGTACTGTTTGGAGGCAGTTTGGGCCGCTGCGATCCATCAGAACCAACTGGACGCCGCTCCTGAAGGTTCAGGCCCCAGATTGGGAGGGAGCATTTGTGCGATACCAGTCCACGAATCGGACCAAACCTTCAGAGACCGGAACGCCTGGCAGGTATCCCAGCTTGGCCTTGGCTTTGGACACGTCCGCATAAGTGATCGTGACATCGCCCGGCTGCATGGGCTGACGATCGATGATCGGCTCCCGGCCGCAAGCCTTGCCAATAG
>JAESRM010000238.1 GCA_016764635.1 Planctomycetota bacterium | reverse complement strand
CATCATCATGAGGCCTTCGCGTCCCCACCCGGCCATGTTCGTGATCCACTGTAGATTGATGATGCCTGTTTTTCGAGTGCCTTCGATCTCTCCAAGGATTTTATGGACGCGTTCCAGCTTGCTCAGATAGCACATGACCCGTGGACCCCAACTGGGCGGTGCTAGCGTCTTGAAGTGCCCAAAAGTGAAGGTGGACCACTCCTTGGGCTGCAACTTGAAACGTACCGATTTGCCGATTGCGTAGCCAATTTTGATCTCAAGCGATTCGTGCGGAGTCTTGAGTTTCCCCAGTAGTTTGTCGCTTAGAGGTCCTCCGGGGAGTGCTTTGCCGTCAAGGAAGCCAATAGAAGCTTGCCACCTAATGTCGGAGTTCTTTTGGTCCAAGTTGTGACCCTGCAGGTCGGTGAGGTCGACGGTCCAAACCAACGATTGGGTTTCGGGCCTCTTGACGACCTTCCTCTTTAGAACCTTGGCGGAGGCACTGGCGGTGAGTGCTCCACCGAGTATGAAATTGAACTTTTCTGGTGGCAGGGGCAGATCGTATGCGCGTGGGAGGAAGGCAACCTGTTTGCCTCGTTTGGTTTCGTACCCGTACGAAAGATGGACGAAACGCCTATTGGTGAAGAGCATCGCATCCTCAGGCTGCTCAACTCTGATGCGCGAGTCAGGGAATTCTAATTGGACCCAGGAGGTTTTTCCCTTGGGTGTGGAATCTATCCAGGAAAAGTGAGCCGGCGTCAGGTCTTCTTGCAAGATGGAAACCTGCCAAGGTTTTGTTCGGGAGAGGTGCTGCCAGACGGCGAAGTGGTCTGTGCCATCCTTTGCCAGGATTCGGGCGAAAGGGCGTATGTTTGGGCTGCATGCAAGTCTTGGTGCGGCCCTCCGGGCACCTTCAGGGCTTGACCATTGAAGCGTTCCAGTAGGGCCAGCGGAGCGAATGGCGAAGTCGAGAAATTTCCCGCTAGAGCGGCCATTGAGGAGCAACTCGAGCTTCCGAGGAGCCCCGCCTTGCAAGCGCACTTCGCTTGCCGAGTCTATTTTTGTCTCCGGGCTCCGCAGTACAACAAGCAGGTTGCCCTCCGGGCGGTGCATGACTTCGAAGATGTAGTTGCCAGGTTCGAGCTCAACCGTGCCCTTGCCATACTTGTCGAGTTGGGTCGCGGCCACTTGCTCGGTAAGTTTTCCGTGGACCCTGAAAACGGTCAGCGGTGCGCTATCGGCCAAGTGGGATGGCGTCGTTCGCACTTGAACGATGTGCGTGCGGCTGCCAAGGGGGAGCAGTGCTAGGAGAAGGGATAGCNMGCANGANTRTCGKCGRSKTGNSASTSGMRKCNRAYSWWGAGYYKSATYCNYWRYRCCRRCSANMRRTCTRGGGCTCAATCCTGAAGGACATAGGGAATTGCAGACCCTCTAAGAAGTGGGGAGGCTTGGTTGTGCTTGAGGGGCAAGTTGGAATGGCTGGGCTTCTGCGAAAGGCGTGAGGAATGCCAGCTCCGGGTTGACCCGCGTGCCGGGCTCGGGTCTGCTGTGCGGGTGGATCCTAGAGACGTAATACGCGTTAAGCGCGATGGTGGGCGATTGAGCCCGGAGTTGATTGACGATTTCCTGACCGGGTATGTGGAGGGTCGGGTGGAGGACTATCACGCCTCGGCTTTGTTGATGGCGATTTTCTGCTATGGGCTGGACGACGCGGAGTTATGGGCTTGGACGCGCAGTATGTTGGAGTCCGGGACGCGCTTTGATTGGTCGCACATGGATGGGCCGATGGTGGACAAGCATTCGACCGGCGGTGTGGGGGACAAGGTGTCTATTCCGCTGGCGCCGGCTTTGGTGGCTTGTGGGGCCAAGGTGCCGATGATCTCTGGACGGGGATTGGGGCACACGGGGGGTACTTTGGACAAGTTGGAAGCTGTGCCTGGTTTGGTCACGGAGCTCCAGATCGAACAGATTCGCAGTCAGTTGGCCGACGTGGGCATGTTCATCGCCGCGCAGACCCCGGACTTGGTTCCGGCGGATCGCAAGCTGTATGCCCTGCGCGACGCGGCCGGCTTGGTGGAGGCCATCCCGCTGATTTCCAGCTCGATCATGTCCAAGAAATTGGCTGAGGGGCTGGATGCTTTGGTGCTGGATGTGAAGTTCGGGTCGGGTGCGTTCTTGCCGGACATAGACAAGGGCTTGCAGCTCGCTTCTAGGATGTCCGATTTGGCGAAGGGGTTTGGATTGCCCATGACCGTCGTGCTGTCCTCGATGGAGCAGCCGCTGGGGCGTATGGTCGGGCACGCCAACGAGATCAACGAGAGTCTGGATTGCCTGCGCGGGGGCGGACCCAAGGACCTGGTCGACCTGACAATTCGTCAAGGTGGTGAGGCGCTTTTGGCCTGTGGATTGGCCGATAACCTGGAATCCGGCGAGGCTCGCATGCGCACCAGCTTCCAGGATGGCAGCGCCATGGAGGTCTTCGAACGCTTCCTGAAAGCCCAAGGCGGACAAGGCGATTTGACCGCAGATTTGCCCACGGCGCCCGGTGAAGCCCACTTCCTGGCCCCTGAGAGCGGCTTTTTGGCCTGCGTGGACTACCGCGAGGTGGGTGTCGCCCTGCAAGGTTTGGGCGGCGCTCGAGTCGAAATCGGAGGCGGTTTGGACCACGGAGTGGGCCTTGAAATCCTGGCTCGACACGGGGACAAGGTCGAGCGCGGCCAGCCCCTGGTGCGCATCACGCACCGGGACAAAAGAGGCCTGGAGGGGTGTCTAGAGCACCTCGCCCTGGCTTATCATGTGCTGTCTGAAGCCCCCGATCCGGTAGGCGAGACACGCACCCTGGGTTGAATCCTCCCTAGGTTGAGAATATCTGCCCTGGGGGGCCGTGGAAAGCACCATGCTGAGGCCTGGTTCTGMCGATACGAAGCCCCATGGACACTAAGAGCCCTGCCCGCGAAACACCCGCTTCCTCCCCCCTGGCCAGCCCCTCTGGGCAGGAAGACCGGAACTCGAACATGACCCAGCCCCAATCCAAGCTGACCTTCCGCCCCTCCGGCGCCACCACAAAAGTGGGTCTGATCGGAGCCGGCAACATCGCCGAATTTCACCTGGACGTGCTCAAGGAAACGCCAAACGTGGAGATCGTCGCGATCTGCGATTTGAGTGAAACGCGCGCAAAGGAAGCCGCCGATCGCTACGGGGTCAAAAACGCAGTCACCACCATTCAAGAATTGGTCGACCTGGGCGTCGAAGTCGTACACCTGGCCGTGCCGCCGGACTTCCACGTTTCCATGACCAAGGAACTGCTCGAAGCTGGGCTGGGCGTCTTCGGCGAAAAGCCGATCGCTCTGAATACAGCCGACGCGCAAATGCTGGCTGACCTGGCTGAGAAGAAGAATCTGCCCCTGGTCGTCAACCACAACAACGTCTTCCACCCCTCGTTCCAAGCGATGCTCGAGCGCATCGAAGCGGGCGAGATCGGTCGCGTGCAGCACGTGCAGGTCACCCTGTCCGTTCCGCTGGCACAGCTGGACGCCAACGACTACACCCACTGGATGTTCCGTACCCCGCGCAACATTATCTTTGAGCAGGCCGTGCACCCCCTGAGCCAGATGCATCGTTTGCTGGGCAAGGTCGAAACGGCCAACACCACCCTGCTCGGTTCCAAGGAACTGCTGCCCGGTTTGACCTTCTACGACCGTTGGTCCACCGCTTTCAAGGCGGAGAAGGGCACGGCGCAGTTGTACATGGCCTTCGGTCAACCCTTTACGCGCAGCACCATGCAGGTGCTCGGAACCGACGGTTCCCTGGAAGCGGACATGTTCCACGATCAACTCGCGGGCGAAGAGAAGACCGTTTTCCTGGACTTCTGGAACTCGTACAAAGCAGGCATGAGCCGCAGCAAGGGCCTCAAGAAGGACGCACGCCGCGTGCTCAAGAACTGGTCCATGTTCACCCTGGGCATCGGCCCACGCCGTGACGCTTTCTTTATGGGTATGAAAGGCTCGATTCAAGCCTTCCACGCAGCTCTACGCGCAGGCCAGCCCCTACCCAACGACGCGCGTGCAGCGCTTGAAGTCACCCGTTGGGCCGATGCTTTAGCCGGCGACGTGAGCTCACAGATTCCGCCCGTTCCGGAATTCCCCGAACCCGGCGAAGCTCGCGAAAACGAAGTGGTCGTGCTTGGAGGCACCGGCTTCATCGGTCGCCGCGTGGTCTCGCGCTTGCTCGAGCAGGGCGCCAATGTTTCCTGCGTCGTGCGCCGCACATTCAGTCTGCCGGAGCAAATCGTCAAGGAAGGCATGTCGGGCAAGATCCGGATCTTGCGAGCTAGTTTGAGCGATGAGGAAGGCCTCAAGGCCGCTCTCAAGGGCGCCAAAACTTGCATTCACCTGGCCACCGGCAACGGCGATACCTGGGAAGAGGTCGAACGTGTCATGGTCAACGGTTCGGCCAAGGTCGCTGAGATCTGCTCCGAYTCMGGCGTCAAACGYCTGGTCTACGTCTCTTCGGTTGCAGCGCTCAACACGGGCGGCAGCCARGCSATCARGGAYAGYTGGGACGTGGACTCCAAACTCGAACAACGCGCGCTCTACTCGGTYGGTAAGGCCAAGACCGAGCAAGCGCTCAAAGCTGTGGCCGATCGAACAGGCCTWGGCCTGGTGGTCGTGCGCCCCGGCGTGGTGGTTGGCGAAGGCACGCCGCTGCAGCACTCCGGGCTCGGCATGTGGGYCCGTGACAACCATTGCGTGGGCTGGGGCCTCGGCGATTGCGCCTTGCCCCTGGTGCTCGCGGACGACGTGGCCGATGGCCTGGTCGCCGCCGCCCTCGCAAAAGGTAAAGGCGTCGACGGCGAAGCCCTCAACCTGTGCGCCAACCCGGGCCTCACCGGCCAGGACATGGTGCGCGAGCTCGCCCGMGCCACYGGACGCCGCYTGCAATTCCACCCGCGYTCCCTGGTGCTCTCACAGGCCATGGARATCGGAAAATGGATCRTCAAGCGCGTGGGYGGCCGCAAGGYGGASTTCCCGTCCTACCGCGACCTCAAGGCSCGCGGMCTCAGCAAYCCTTTCACGAGCGACATYGCCCGCGAGAAGTTAGRCTGGAAGCCCGTCGAAGATCGCGCCRCCTTCATCGCGAAGGCCGTGGACATCTACGCGCCCAAATAGGTCGGCTGGGTGCGAGTCACCCAATTCCCGTGAGCCAACAAAAGCACTTCCTGCACGTCTTCTCCACCTTCACTCCGGCCGGCCCCGAACTGCGCGCCGCCGGGTTGATGGTTGGTTTGGGCGACGACTGTCGACACACGGTGATCTCGTGCGATGGTCGTACGGAAACGGCGGATCTGATTCGCGACAAGGTCGACCTGACCCTGTTGCCATTGACGCCGAAGTCCGGGCCGCTGGGTCATGCACGGGCCCTGCGCGAGATCCTCGCTGAGCAGAAGCCCGACCTCTTGCTGAGCTACAACTGGGGCGCGATGGACGCCGCCTTCGCAGCGCGAATGGCCGGCTTCAAGCACCACTTGCACCACGAGGATGGTTTCAACGCGGACGAAGCCGAGACCCTCAAGGGCCGCCGCAACTGGGCGCGCCGTCTGACCCTGAAGGGATCCGAGATCGTTGTCCCCAGCCGCCGCTTGCTCAAGATCGCTGGCGAAACCTGGCATCTACCCAAGGTCACCCTGATTCCCAACGGCGTGCACGTGAATCGTTTTACACCCGATAAGGACCAGCGCGCGAGTATTCGCAGCCAATACGGTATTCCGGAGAACGCATTCGTCATCGGAACCGTGGCTCACCTGCGCCCGGTCAAGCGCCTCGACCGCATGATCCGCGCCTGTTCTCTCGTGCCTTCCGAAGCTCTTGGCGATCGTCCGTTGTACCTGCTTCTAGTGGGCGACGGCGATGAAAAGCCACGGCTCGAAGCGCTCGCAGAATCCCATTCTCCGCACGGCGGCAAGGTTGTATTTACCGGACACCTTTCCGACCCCGCGCCCGCCTACTCAGCCATGGACGCCCTGGCCTTATCCAGTGCCTCCGAGCAACAGCCAGTGTCCGTGCTAGAGGCCATGGCCGCCTCTCTGCCGATCCTTTCCACCGATGTGGGCGACGTGCGCTACACCGTTTCCGAGGAAGCCGTGTCCTTGCTAGTGGATCCCAGCCTTCCGGACGGTCAAATAGAACAAGGCTTGGCAACGAGCTTGGCCAAGGTGATTTCGGACGACAACCTGCGCGAAACCCTGGGGGACTCCTCCTTGCGTCAGGTGACCGAGAAGTATTCCTTCGAAGCCATGTTCAACGCCTACCGCCAGGTGTTCGAGCGGGCCATGGGTTAGCTCAGGTCCACGCCCAGGCCTTCGAGCTGCTTGTTGTGCAGCTTTGATAGCACAACAATCGAAACGCAGGCGCCGATGAGGGCCAGGAACATGTCCCACTGCGTATCCCAAACATCTCCCTGGGTTCCCAGGAACGCTGTGGCGGATTCGCCGCTGCTCAAGGCCGCCCACCATTCGATCAGTTCATAAAATGCACTGAACGCCAGGCACACCGAGACCGTGAGGAAGCTGAGCCAGAGACCCTTCTGTAAGGGCGTTCGACGCAGGATGATTTCGCGTGCCAGGATGGCTGGGATGAATCCCTGGGCCAGGTGGCCGATGCGGTCATAGGGGTTGCGCGTGAAGTCTAGAGCCTCTTGAATCCAAAAGCCGAGCGGGACTTCCGCATAGGTGTAAGCGCCGCCTAGAGCCAAAATGCCGGCGTGTACGCCGATCAAAATACGCAACATGGGCGTCAGCGGAAAGCGCTTGGCGCTGAACCATAAGAGGGGCAACCCGATCATGATCGGGACGGTTTCTAGGAACCAGGTAAAGCGATCCGAGGGGCCAAAACTCGAGGTCAAGACAACCACGACCATCCAGATGAGGAGGATATAGGGAGCGCGGYGCTGTACGGGTTCTGAGGRRCTCATGGGGTCATTGTCGGGATCTAGGTGGCAAAGGTCCACAGCGGGCAGTGCCTATGTTTTTGGCCTCGTTCGGGCGAGCGAGGGCTACTGGGTGGATCAAAGGGGGGCACCTTGATCTTGGGTGCAAGAAACAGGAGGCCTGGCGGAACCCGGGACCCCCATCGCGGGTTGAAGCATGCGAGTGGGGCAGGACCCCGCAACCGACGAAAAGGATCTCCCGATGAAATACAAACTGATTACAACCGCTCTCTTTGCAGTCCTGACTTTCCCTGTGGGCGCGCAGGATGCCGAACCTAAGGCACAGGATGCCGGGCGTTTGACGCAGCGCGAGCAAATGCTCAAGCGCTTCGATTTGAACCAGGACGGCAAACTCGACCCGACCGAACGCAAAGCCGCTCGGGCGGATAAAACCAAGGGCCAAAAAGGCAAGAAGCCGAAGAAGGGTCAGAAGTCCAAGAAAGGCAAAATGGATAAGGAGCGCCGCAAGAAATTGCTCGAGCGCTTCGACGTGAACAAGGATGGCAAGCTGGACGAAGCTGAGAAGAAGGCTCTCAAAACGGCTACCAAGAAGCGTGCAGCCGCGGCGAAGAAAGGGAAAAAGGGCAAGGCTGCTCCGAAAGCCAAAGGGCCGAAGAARGGTAAGAAAGGCCCCCAGGCCAAAGGCCCGAAGAAAGGCAAAGGCAATGCAAAGGGTGAGGGCGATCGGCGCCAGCGCATCCTGAAGCGTTTCGACGCCAATGGCGACGGCCAGCTCGACGAATCCGAGCGCGCCAAAGCCCGTGAAGCAGCCAAGAAGCACCGCGGCGAACAAGGCCCGCGCGCCAAGCGAGGAGAGCGCTCCAATCGTACGCAGGCTTCTTTTCGCAGCGAGGGGCGATCCCGAGTGCAAGGCCAGCGCTCCGATCGCCGAACGGGTCAACGCGCAGGGAAAATGCGCGGTGAGCGCATCGAGCGAATGATGGTTCAGCGGGGTGCTCAACAGGGCGCCCAGCGCGGAAAGTCGGACAGTGCGCGGCGGCGCCGATCGGATTCACATTCCCGTGGCATGCAAGCTCGCAAGCAAAGGGAAGGCAGCCAGCGCATGGGCGCTCAACGTCAAGSTGATCGAAGAAGTCAAATGCGMGGCCAACGCGGCGGATCGSA
Source organism: Planctomycetota bacterium (assembly GCA_016764635.1). Taxonomy (GTDB): domain Bacteria; phylum Planctomycetota; class UBA1135; order UBA1135; genus NORP259. Next base: position 5,505 of record JAESRM010000238.1, on the reverse strand, counting down.
GCGCGGCCAGATGCGYGGCCAGCGCCGCGGMAACCAGCGCAACCAGATGCGCGGCCAGCACCAGGGTGGAGAGCGCGGGCAAATGCGTGGCCAACGCAGGGGCGCACAACGAGGTCAAATGCGTGGGCAGGGTCGCAACTCGGAGCGCAGCCAAATGCGCAGTCGCAGGAGCCACGGCAAGCGAACAATGCGTTCCCAGGGCCAAAGCAAGATGCGGGGCCAAAGTAGCAGGGAAGGCAAGAGGCGCCGTTTTGAAGGTGATCGGAGTGACAGCTCTAAGCGAATGATGCGTGGCAGCAAGGCTCGCAAGCGCGCGCCCCAATCCCGCATGTCCGAGCGTGGACAGCGCCGCTCGAAGGGCGAAATGAAGCGCCGGCTCCAACAGCGCCGCGCTGGCGATCGTTCCCAGCAAGGTCGCCGTCGCTCCCAATTGATCCGCCGCGCTTTCTAGTCCGGTACTGTGAAGTAGGGGTCGCGAACCTCTCGAATAAAGAACACGCCCCAGGTCCCTGCGAAAGCGGGCCCTGGGGCGTGTTCTGTTTCAGCGAGTCTGCTTACTTGACGGAGAGAAGTTCCATGTCGAACTTCAAGTCGCCTTTGCTCGGGCCATAGGCCAACTTCATCGGAAGGATGATGGTGAAACTATCGCCGACACGCATCTTGGCGACGACCACGTCCCAGCCTTTGATCGCACGACCTGCGCCAACCTTGAAGCTGAAGGGGCGTGTGCCCGGATCGATCACGGTTCCGTTGGCGAGCATGGCCTTGTACTTGAGAGTTGCCATCTTGCCCAGGCCGCAAGGGTCGCCACTGCCGTTCCTGTGGACCTTGAGGATTTGAATGGCGGGTACACCTTCTATACCGGAGGGGATGGTGTCSCCCNGCGGACCARCCGGCGGCTTGCGCGACGGGGGTGGCTTCCTCGGGTGCTTCCTCCGGTGAGTCCGCGGCGCCGGCTTCGACCTTGGCGGGCTCCTTCATGGAGTTTTTGGTCCCGCCGGCTTTGACTTCTTCAGGTTCGGCCTTCGATGTTCCGGGGACCGCTTGAGCCGCTTCTTGGACCTGTTCAGCACCGTTGTCGGCGGTGGCTTCGGCGTTGGCTTCAGCGTTGGAGCTTGAGTCGTTGGGACCCGAACAAGCGATGAAGCCAGCGAGGGTTAAAGCGAGGCTGAGGGAAGAAAGTTTGCGCATGTTGCGGGGCCTCTATAACAGGCCGAGTATGGGGCAGGGGGTGGATTGGATCCCGGGTCCCGCCGGGTGCGGGTGGGTCGAATCGTCAGGGCCCACAATCTCACGATTGACGGACTGGAGCAAGTCGAATCGCGAGTGAGCCGTGTAATTGGAGTCGGAACCAGCCCTAGGGCGCTCCGGCGCACTTCAACTTCCCGCCCAAGGCCAATCCACACAAGCGTTTCGATTGGAGCGCGAGTCTTACAGCGAGCGCCAGATGGAGCACAACTCGCAGCCCGCGTTAGCTGCGATGGATTCCAATCTCTAGAATTAGAACTGCCCAAATCAATTGGATGCGGAGGTGCAGTTGCCGGGCACAAACGAGGTTTACACCCCTCGCGCTTTGGAGTCCCTTTCCCTTAGCAAGCAGTTGGGTTTTGCTCTCTTGCGATGGGGCTTCAGTTAGTTCTCGGCAAGGGACCAGTTTCCTGWGGGGAGGGACGGGGCGCAATTCCAGGCATCGAGTATGCTTCCAACATGGACCTCTCCCCGTCAGAGCGTAAAGCGCTCAAGGCTAAGCTAGCTATTCGCCCTATTGCAGCCACGGACAACGCAGGAATGGCCCAGGTGATTCGGGATGTGATGACCGAGTTCGGCGCAATCGGAGCGGGCTTTTCGATCGGGGACCCCGAAGTGGATGGAATGTTTGAGGCCTATTCAGGTCAGGGTCACTGCTTCAATGTGGTCGTAGAGGGGGACCGGGTTTTAGCAGGAGCCGGCATCGCACCATTGGCCGGTGGCGAGAAGGGAGTCTGCGAACTGCGCAAAATGTATGCGTTGTCACTGTGCCGGGGATTGGGTGTGGGTCATGATTTGTTGACGCTCTGTGTCGGGCAAGCCAAGCAGCTTGGCTTTGAAAAGTGCTATTTGGAAACTCTGGATTCCATGGCGAGCGCGCGGAGGCTGTATCAATCATTTGGATTCGAAGACCTTGCGGGGCCCATGGGCGATACTGGGCACGGTGGCTGTGATCGCTGGATGATATTGAACCTGTAGTATCGAGGAAGGGAAGGTCTCGAATGGCATTCAAATGCCACGGCGGGCCTCATCGATTGGGTTTCGTTTGACTTGACCCTGGTCAATAACCGTCCGCCTCAATTGGCGACAGTGCGCGCTTACCAGGCCTTGCTGTGCCCTTGGGGCGGGTGCAAATCTCATTATGTTTGCGAGTTCCTTTTTCCTTGCCATGAAAATTCAGGTGCGGAGTTGCATTGGCCGACGAAATCGAAAGTCACCTATTCGGAGACCCTGCCCCACAAAACCACCCTTCAAAAAGTCACTCGATGGATTCCCTATCTACGCCCCCTGAACTTGAGAGCATGCACCGTGTTTGCCATGAACTAAGGCGCCCGCTAACGGTCATACACGCATACTCAGAACTGCTTGCCGATGGCATTGCAGGCCCTCTAAATGAGGATCAGCAGAAGCACATGGATACGGTGTTGGGGGCAGCAGAAGGGCTAGGGAACCAAATTCAAGCATTGGTAGGATTGGCGGAGATCGACTCCGGCCACTTTCATCTCATCGAAGAAGATGTGGACTTGTCTGGTGTCTGTCCAGAGCGCCTTAAGCGCTTCGCCGATCGGTTTACCGCAGCAGGTATCGAATTGGAATTCGACAACCAAAGCGATGAACTGTTGGCCGAAACGGACCTGGAGCGTCTGCAGGCTTGCGTAACCGAGTTTTTGGACAATGCTTTGAAGTACACGCCGAGGGGCGGAAAGGTCCGTGTAACGCAGTTGACAACAGACGACGAATTCAGAATTGGCGTGTGGAGTTCGGGCCCTGGCGTACAGGCAGATGAATGCGAACGCTTGTTTGAGCGCTACTACCGCGCCGATATGGGGTCAGAGGGTTTAGATGCCAAGGGGCTAGGGATCGGTTTGACACTCTGTAGAGCAAATGCGAAGGCGCTTGGGGGCCGAGCCTGGGCCGAACCCGCGAGGGAAGGCGGAATGAACTTCTACCTTGATTTTCCAATTTGGGGGCAACCCTCCATCTACTCAGCGCGCTAACTCGGGCACGCATTCATCGTCAACACAGCAAGGATATCGCACATGATCAACATACTGGAGTGGGAAAACATTCAGACGGAGCTTAGGGAGTCAAAGGTGCGCAATTACATGCGGCTCGAGACGATCCTTCTCATCGAAGACAATGAAGAGCTGAGTGAGTCCTTAGCGATTCGGCTGCGGCAGGATGGCTATGAGGTCATCCTTGCTACGGACGGGGTAGAAGGCCTGGCGCTGATCGAGGAGTTGGACCCGGACCTTGTCGTGCTCGATTTGGGTTTGCCCAGGATGAGCGGCATGAAGGTGCTTGAGAGCATTCGCGAGACCTATGGGGATTTGCCGGTGCCTGTCATCGTGCTCACAGGCAACCGGGACTCGCGCCTCAAGGTACGCATCAAAAACTTTGGCGTGGAGACCATGCTCTGCAAGCCAGTACGCCAGAAGCACGTGGCTGAGGTGATTCGCGACACGCTCTCTGGGGAATAGGGCTCGTTGGTGTTGTCGTCCAATGGAGGCCGCCATGGGGCGGCTACCGACGATCTGGCTTAGCCGGGAATTCAACCTGCTAGAACTAAAGAAGCCCCGGCCGCACATGTGCGGACCGGGGCTTCTTCGTTGGATCCTATTGGGATCGCGGTGTGCGCTTAGGCGGGATCCAGAGTTCTTTTGATGCAGTCTAGAATCTCGTGGGCGTTGAACGGCTTCTCGAAGAACCCGACAGCGCCAGCTTCAAAAGCTCGGTTGCGGATGTCGGGGCTCTTGCTGGCGGTGACAAACAGCACAGGTGCCGGCGTGGTGGTCGCGTGTTCTCGCAAGCGGCTCGCAAGCGTGAATCCATCGCCACCTGGCATGGAAACATCCAGGATGATTAGATCGGGCTCTTCTTTGATGCCGATGGATGTGCCGGTGATGCAGTCGTGGGCCATGACCACCTCGTAATGCGCGGCCTTCAGGCGGAGCGAGAGTGCCCGAGCGATGTCTTTGTCATCCTCAACGATGAGTATTTTCTTCATGGGTTGCCGGAGTGAGGAGAGTGGTCGTAGAAGTGCCAGTGAAAGGGATCGTGAAGGTGAATCGGCTCCCTTCTCCAACGTTGCTATCGACCCAAATTGTGCCCCCGTGGGATTGCACAAGGCCCCTGCAAACGTTCAACCCCAGTCCYAGTCCACCCATTATCGAAGTGTCTGACTCGCGAGCTTGATACAGCCTTTCAAATATGCGTTCGGTGTGTTCCGGCTTGATACCACAACCCGTGTCGCTGACCGAGACGGCCAGCATGCTCGGGTCTTCGTCGTGCCTGCGGGCTTTCACCACGATCTCGCCGCCTTCCGGGGTGAACTTGACGGCATTGCACAGGAGATTGCTGAGGACCTGGAACAGGCGGTCATTGTCGCCGACCACCTCAGGCAGGTCTGCTTGCACCGAAACGGTGAGGCCTAGTTTGCCACGCTTGGCATCTGGCTCCATGATGCGAGCGGTCTCGTTGACCCATTTCAAGACCTCAAGGTTTTCGTTCTTGATCGTCAGTTTACCCGTTTCGATGCGCGCCACATCGATGAGGTCATTGAGCATTTCTTTGAGGTGATTGCAATTCCTCAGGGCTACACCCAGGAAGTCAATCTGGTCCTCGGTGAGTTCGCCTCCCAGGCCATCGAGGGTGATTGAGATGAACTCACGAATCGCGGTTAGCGGCGTTTTTAGTTCGTGCGAAACCACATGGTAGAAATTGGAGTTCTCTTCTTCGCGGGCCTTGAGGTCCGAAACGAGGACCTCCAGGTCCTCGCGCTGTTGGGCGAGCTCGCGTTTGAGGCGGCCTTCGCTGGCAACATTGATTACCGAGCGTTGCAGCGCTTCGCAGGTGACCTTGCTTTTGACGAAAAAGTCGGCCACGCCGCTACGGACCATCATGCCGAGGACTGCAGCATCGCTTCGCCCGGTGAGCATAATGGCGGGAAGGAAGGGATCGATCGAACGAAGCGTTTCCAAAGCCTCGAGCCCCGTTTGGGCTCCCAGGTGGTAGTCGAGCACCACCACGTCGAATATTTCGCCCGCTTCGAGCTGGGCAACAGCGGCGTCCACGGTGGTGAAGCCGTGGTACTCCACATTCATTTGCGTGGCTTTCGATAGATAGCGCCGGACGAGTTCTAGGTCGGCCGGATCATCATCGAGGCATAGGGCGCGGACATCTTCGAGGAATTCGAGCATGGTTTCTAACCGGGGGGAGGGGTCATGCTGGCAGGCTGGCGGTTTCGAACCAAAATTT